>JAAENI010000641.1 GCA_024224595.1 Hyphomicrobiales bacterium | reverse complement strand
CTCTGGCTCTGGCTCTGGCTCTGGCTCTGGCTCTGGCTCTGGCTCTGGCTCTGGCTCTGGCTCTGGCTCTGGCTCTGGCTCTGGCTCTGGACCAGCTAATTCCTCAGCTTCATCGAGGTCAATACCTGCTTCTTCAGCTTCTTCAACATTTTTTTTCCCAAAACCAAATGAGAATACTTTTTTTAGAAACCCTGTCATTCACACTTGCCTTTAAGCCACTTTGGAGATTGCATTCAGCGCTTGAGGTTCAAGGCGCAACGCTTTTTTGTTATGGCCTGTTGCAAGGGCTTTTACAAATGTACCCGGCACAATATCAACGTTATTTTTCGTATTAACAAATGCAGGTGTAAAATCCGCCAAATGCCCCCTGTTTCCACGTTCCACGAGAATCTCCACCTGCTGACCGATCAGTTGTTCCATGTGAGATTGAAATAATTCATCACCCTTTTTTCGAAGCCGTGCAGCTCTCTGCTTGATAAGCGCCTTTTCCAGCTGCGGCATTCGTGCTGCAGGTGTTCCCGGACGAGCGGAAAACGGGAATACATGCAGATGAGTAAAATTACATTCTTCAACTATGGTCAACGACTTTTCAAACATGGCATCGCTTTCAGTTGGAAAACCAGCAATCAGGTCTGCACCAAAAACCATGTCAGGTCTCAATTTGCGCACCGAATTACAAAACTCAATAGAATGTTGCCGTGTATGGCGCCGTTTCATTCGTTTGAGTATCATGTCATCGCCGGATTGTTGCGATAAATGCAAATGAGGCATGAAGCGGGTTTCACTGGCAATCACCTCAAAAAGTGGTTCATCGATTTCAATTGAATCAATTGAAGACAGTCGCAAACGTTTGAGGTCAGGAACCATCTTTAAAATGGATTGCACCAGTTCCCCCAAGCTCGGACGTCCGGGCAGGTCAGCGCCATAAGAAGTGGTATCGACTCCGGTAATCACGACTTCACCATAGCCGTTTTGAACCAGATGTTTCACCTGGTCAACCACGGCACCCATGGGAACTGAACGCGAGTTTCCACGTCCAAACGGAATGATACAAAAAGTACAACGATGATCACAGCCATTTTGCACCTGTACAAAAGCTCTCGCTCGTCCCTCGACATAATCAACCAGATGTGATGCAGTTTCACGAATATCCATGATATCGTTGACGCGAATTTTCTCGAAATCATTGACACCAAATTCGGGCAAGGCACGATATGAATTTGCATTCAACTTCTCTTCGTTACCCAGCACCAAGTCTACTTCATCCATACCACCAAAGCTGACCGCTTCAGTTTGAGCGGCACATCCGGTAACAATAATTTTTACATCCGGACGTTCGCGTCTTATTCTACGGATTGCTTGTCTCGCCTGCCGCACAGCTTCACCGGTAACTGCGCAGGTGTTTACCAGCACTGCTCCGTCTTCAAGTTCATGCAGGTCGGCTTTTTCAGCCTCACGCTTCATAATCTGGGATTCGTAAGTATTAAGACGGCAACCAAAGGTAACCACTTTCAATTTGGAATCAATTGACAGGGCTGATTTCTCCATGCTGAAATCACGCTTCAATTTCAAATTTGGTTTCACCCGTTATTGCATCCAGAAGGCCTTCAAACTCAAGTTCCGCCGGCCCGGTCATTATGACATGATTATCATCTTGCCATTCTATCTGCATTTCTCCGCCTGGCACACTGATCCTTGCCTTACGGTCAATAAAACCTTTTCGCACTCCGTTTACCATTGCCGCACAAGAGGAAGACCCGCTGGCGAGGGTTAATCCTGCTCCGCGTTCCCATGTTCTGACATCAAGATGATCGCGTGCACATACCCGCGCTAAAGTGATATTGGCTCGCTCGGGAAATATCGGATGATTTTCCAGCAATGGCCCGAACCGCTCCAGATCATAGGCGTTGACATCATCATCCACCCAGAAGGTACAATGCGGGTTCCCCATATTGGCTACACTGGGCGTATGCAATACCGGGTGATCAATAGGCCCGATCTGCAATTCAATTCCTGTAGTATCCGAAAATTCTTCGGACAAAGGAATGTCTTGCCAGCCAAAACTCGGAGTACCCATATCAACACTAACCATTTCGCCAGCAACACTGGCTTTCAACAATCCCGCCAGAGTCTTAAACAGAAATTGTTGCTTGGTGGTCTCTTTTCCAAACCACGACACAACACACCTGGTACCATTTCCACACGCTTCAGCTTCACTGCCATCGCAATTGATAATTCGCAACCGAGCATCAATAGCTACATTATCCGCATCGCGAACTTCCATAATCTGGTCAAAAGAGGTCTTATCATTTGCCGCCAAAGTAATAGCGGCCTGGGAAGATATCCTGTCTTCACGTCCGCGCATATCAGCAACAATTATCTTGTTGCCCAGCCCGTTCATTTTTGAAAATGAAACATCCGCACTCATATTCTTATATCCGAATTATGGCTGGTTTCACTTGAAACCAGTATAAAAAACTAACATACAAAACACATTCCAAGCCGGAAGTACCCTGGTTTCCAGATTGTGATATGAAAGAGGTAATCATTATCACGAATTACCTTTTCAGTTCTGGTTTCGGATACAAAATTAGCTGGTCGTACTTGCCATTTCTAAACTCTACGGACAAATAATACCTTTAATACAAAATTGCAATTTTCGCTTACGACGTTCTGAATAATTATGCTTGATTAGCAGAAGTAGTTTCCACCATTGTGCTAGTTCGAAATTTTGCCGGTATTTCGGCAGACACGCACAATAGTCACTACTAACAAAGGCAACCCATTCAGTGACCATATTTATCGATAACAAATCAGCGCGCCGGTTATTCCTGCATCGTCACGGACTTGCTCAAAATCCCGCCAGTCGATGCAATAAGACCGATATTCAAAATTTGATTGAATCAATTGGATTTGTCCAGGTGGATTCTATCAAAACCGTTGAGCGCGCTCATCATCTTATTTTATTTTCCAGGCGCCAGACTTATAAACACGCAATGCTGGCTGATTTACTCGAGAAAGAAGCATCGTTGTTTGAAAACTGGACGCATGATGCGTCCATCATACCTTCCAGGCTCTACCCCTATTGGAAGCACAAATTTGGAAAAGACAGCATTGCCATTGCAAAACGTTGGGAAAAATGGGGCAGAAAGGGATTTGTTGAAATTTCTGATCAGATTACCCAACATATCGAAAATCAGGGTCCAACTTTTTCACGCGATTTGAAACCGGAAGAAAAAATACCCGGCAAACCGGGTTGGTGGGACTGGCATCCACAGAAAACCTGTTTGGAATATTTATGGCGTACCGGCAAAACCGCAGTTTCTCATCGGCGAAATTTTCAAAAAGCCTATGATCTGAGCGAACGTGTGATACCAGCGCAACATTTTGAAGGCGAAGTATCGCATGAGCAGTTTCTCCATTGGGCCTGTTCCTCCGCCCATCAACATCTGGGTTTTGCCACGCATGGAGAAATTGCCGCTTTCTGGAATTTGGTACCCCCTGCCATCGCTAAATCTTGGGTTAAAAATCCGGACTCCGGTCTTGTACCCGCTGAAATTCAATCCTTTGACAAAAAGAGCAGCAAACAGGTTTGGGTCAGACCCGATATTGCGGAAACAATATGTCAGCTTTCAAAACTGCCAGGACGCATTCGGATTTTAAGCCCCTTTGACCCGGTCCTAAGGGACCGTAAACGTACGCAATTTCTTTTTGGCTTCAATTATCGCATTGAAGTGTTTGTGCCCGAAGCAAAGCGCCAATACGGCTATTATGTTTTCCCGATATTGCAAGGCGATCGGCTAATTGGGCGCATTGATATGAAGGCGGACCGTAAGAATTCCATTCTCAATGTACGACAGATATGGTTGGAACAGAGTACAAAGTGGTCTGATGCCAGAAAATCAGCACTCAAGAGTGAATTAAAGCGTATTGCTCGCTTTTCAGATCTAAATGATTATTATTTTTCGTCAGATGTCTTTGAAAGCTCAAAAACACACAGAATTCCCAAAAACCGATAAAGCCTGTATAATTTGAGAAGTTTTACACAACAAATTTGATTCGCATTTATCTGTTTGAAAACATTGCTAGACCTGTGTTTATCGCTAAAAATACCATACAACATATAAATAGTTTGATGGTTCTGGGAGGAGCTTCATGATCAGTGGATTTGGAACCGAACGATTTGGCCATCTGGCAATTCGTTTTCCTGTCATTGTATCCATAATAATCCTATTGGCTTCCGTATTTACAACAGCCGGAATTCCAAAACTTGGCTATTCGGGTGACAACATTGAGATTTTACGCGATGGTTCCGTCGAATTCGATGATTATGACCATTTGTTATCTACCTTTCGTGACTTCAATAATGATGCCATTGTCCTTATTTCTTCAGATAAACTCAATACACTTGAAGGGTTTGAATCATTCAGGGAATTGCATTTCGATTTGCAATTTAATCCAGCCATAGAAAGTTTACTCTCACCATTTTCCCTGGCCTCTTTTGATCAGAAAGCCGGAGGCTGGCAATCTACCGTTCCGGCTCGATTTGAAGATGAAGCAGATTTAAAGCGCTTCCTGGAGCGAATGAATGAAACCACCCCGGCATTTCAATCTCTGGTCTCTCCCAATCGCGATTCCGGGGTGATTGTAATTTATACAAAGGCGGAAGCGCTTGAAGATGCCAATGTGCGCCAAACACTCGAAAGCTACCGCACGGTGCTTAACGATTATCGCGTTGATGGCTACAATGTGACGATTGCCGGACAACCTGCCATTCGCGCTGATCTTGTTCAAAGTATTATCAATGACATGAAATTGCTGGCGCCTTTGGCAGCCTTTGTATGTGCAATAATTGCATTCCTGATATTCAGAAATCTTGTGTCAGTCTTCCTGTGCATATTTCCAGCAGTATTATCCGTTATTTGGTTTCTCGGTATTTTGGGCCATATTGGTATTAAGCTTAATTTTCTGACCACCGTATTGCCGGTATTATTGATGGTGATTGTGTTTGCCGATACTTTGCATTTTTATCTGAAATGGGCTCGAAACCGGGCAGTTGACCCGGATGTAGATGGATTTGCAATTTTGAAGGGCGCCATATCTATTGTTGGCCCGGCTTGTGCTCTGGCCATGATCACCACCGCCGCAGCATTATTATCACTCACACTAAGCGGCAATTTCGGACTGGTTGAACTGGGATCAATTGGTGCCGTCGCTATGTTGCTTGGTTTTATTGCAGTGATTATTGCCCTGCCACTTACACTTTACTGGGCAACCAGAATGGGTTTCACTATCCGGTCAAATCCCGCAGACAAACTGGCAATTGTTACCCGACCTGCCATTGCCATGCTAAATCAGTCCAAACTAATTGTGGCATTTGGCATCGGCATCTGTGCGATTGGTCTAATCGTTCATTTTAATCTGGATTCACGATTTCGCCTGATCGATTATCTGGCAACCAGTTCTGATGTGGCAAAAAGTGAATCCTACATAGACAAGCGATTTTCCGGAACTACCCCATTATTTGCAATAATCAAACTGGACCCTTCCCTGCCAATGCTGGACCAGAAAAATCGAAATACTTTTTACTCCGCTAAAGCATTGATAGACCAGGTATTTCCCTCAACATCATCTTACTCCCTGGATGATTTTGCCAAGGAGGTTGAAAAAGGAGGTGGTCAGATATCTGAATCAGACATCGATGGGCTGCCGGAATATATGACCAGTCGATTTATATCAAAAGACCGACGTGAAATTCTGATTACGATTTTTTCTTCAGCGAGTTTTACTGCCCACCAAATGGGCGATAAGTTAAATACTTTGAACAGCTTACTCAAGAAAAGCAAACTGGATACCAGTGTCACTATTACAGGATTTCCGATCTTATCCAGCATCGTAGCGCCCCGGCTCATGGATAAGTTGCGCATTAGCCTGCTAGCTGCTGTTTTTTTATCAATATTCATTATCATGCTGGCTGCGAGATCTGTTCGACTGGGTCTTGCCTGCCTGATTCCCAATCTGTTGCCGATAATTTCAGTAGAGATCATTTTGTGGGTTTCAGGCATACCGCTGGATATATCGATCACCGTTGCATTGACGGTTGCATTCGGTATTGCAGTCGATGATTCCATACACCTTCTCAACCAGCATATGATTGAAATGCAGGATAGCGATGTAATTTCATCAATCAAGAAAGCCTTGCGCGAAGTGTCCCCGGCTATGCTATCCACTACCGTAATCTTGGTGGTTGGTTTATCAATTACGTTGTTAAGTGAGTTGCCAATTATCACTATTTTCGCAACGGTAGTGACAACCACGCTGGTTTTTGCTGTACTGACCAATATATTCCAAATGCCCTCCTACCTGATTTTAATGGGGCGTGTCCGGAGCCGCCCAAAAGGGAATGAATAATGAAAATGATTGTGAGTGCATTTTGTAAAATTCCAGTTCTTCTGATTTTAGCCGGCATCTTTTTGTTTCCGACCAGTTCTTATGCTGCAAAAAAACACTTCCTCGACAGCCTCTCAGGAAGTTGGAAAGGCAGGGGGTTCGTTGTCACCAGTGTTGGCGCAAAAGAAGAAGCTATTCGATGCCGGTTGAGAAACCGAACGGATACTAAAAAAACGATACTGACGATCAGGGGAAGTTGCGGTATTGGTGGTGTGCTAATACCCATGAATGGTTGGATTCAGCAAAAAGGCAATTCACGCAGATACCTGGCCTCTTTGTTCAAAAGCCTGGCATTTCTGCGCATTGACAGTTTCACAGGTAAGCGTTCCGGCAAAAATTTACATTTAATGTTTAAGGGTAAGGACAAAATCAATAAAGAAACTATTTCAGTCACGATTGTCATAATTAGTCGAGGTAAGAGCCGTTTTGATATCCAGCTTTCAAGTACTGACATAAAGACAAAAAGACAATTCAATGTAGGAACGGTAAAATTTTCACGCAATTGAGGAAATCCTCAACTACGGAATTTAACGGCTTCATTCCATATTACTTTCTGTAAAGTGAATTTGGAACATACAAAAACCTTATTATGTAAGAATTCAATTTCAAGTAACAATTCGCAATTTTTGATCCATTTATTAAATTTCTTGGGTCACAGCAGTCAGCATTCAACAATGAAATTTGGTGATTCATCCATCTATTTTGCCACATTGCAGATTTTGTTTCAGTTGACTAAAAGACTAAACAAATTCATTAAGTTGAATACATGGAACATGCGATGAAAACAGCAGTATTTGATCTTTCCAGTGAAAGCCTCCTAGCACGCGAGCCACAAGGGCTGACCCGTTATCGAAGGCTGGGCTACCAGAACTGGCTCGCTGTGCGCGACCAAATCAATCTGCGCTATATTTGGGAAATTCGCTGGTTCTTTATAGCAATTTTGATCGGCGTTATTTTACTGCAATTGCCAACACCCGAAGGTTTACAACGAGAAGGACATATTGTTTTGGCGATGTCCATTGTTGCCACAATCTTGTTCATAACTGAACCCGTTCCACTCCCCACAGTCGCTTTGCTGATCATTTCAGGCCAGGTCATATTGATGAAACTTGATTCAACGGTTGTAGCACGCTCGCTGATGACCGATTCCGTATTGTTTATCATGGGTTCATTGATGCTGGCTGTAGCAGTAGTGAAACAAAAACTGGATAAACGCCTTGCCTGGTTGATTGTACGAATAACCGGCACAAGAACCACTAACATTGCTTTCGGTATTGCAGTGGTCTCCGGCTTGCTGGCTTCTTTCATTGGGGAACATACAGTTGCGGCGATGATGCTTCCAGTTGGTGTTACGCTTATTACCCTGACCTCTGATGATCCCAAGAAGGTTAGAAATCTCGCCGCGGTACTTTTATTTTCCATTTCCTACGGTTGTTCGATTGCCGGAATAGGCACACCTTCCGGCGGTGCACGAAATGCAATTATGATCGGTTACTGGAAAGAGTTCTTTTACAATCCTAATGATCCTGGTTCAGCGATCTATATCGTCGATTATGCTAAATGGATGGCCTATGCCTATCCAATGTTCCTGCTGCAACTGCCCCTGGTTACCGCCGTGATCCTCATGGTTTTTAAACCGGAATATAAAGACCTCTCTAGAGCCTGTGTACGATTAAGAACACAAGTTCTGCTTGATGGGCCTCTAAAACCGGCTGATTATTTATCGATTACCATTTTCGCAACTGTTATCTATGGCTGGATCCTGCTTTCCACAGAGTACGGAATGGGAATTATCGCGATTTTAGGTGCCGCCGCGTTCCTGATAGCCGGCCTGGTGCGTTGGGATGATGTGAATTCCGGCGTGAACTGGGGCGTTGTTTTGCTCTATGCCGCCGCTATCTCGCTTGGTGTTCAAATGAAAAATACCGGTGCGGCAGAATGGGTAGCGGAAAAATTTCTCAGTTTGCTAGTTCCCTTGGGTGCAGATGCTGGATTAAGCTTGTGGGCTGCAGTATCCGTATTAACCACTACTGTCACCAATACCATGTCAAATGGCGCTGCGGTGGCTGTATTGGGACCAATTGTCCTCAAGCTTGCAGAAGTATCCGGCGAAAGTCCCATTATTGTCGGATTTATCACCGCAGTCTCATCTGCTTTTGCCTATTTAACCGTGGTAGGTACACCTGCCTGCACCATCGTCTATGCTTCGGGATATCTCAAAACGACAGACTTTCTAAAAGTGGGTTGGAGGATGGTTGTTATGTCAACTGTGGTGATGCTAATTGCTGCTCAATTATATTGGCCGTTGTTATGATCTCAAACCTCAATACCCTGATACCAAACACAAGTGAGCTGCAATGAAATGGGGTTATTTTCACGAACATCTTTTTCTGAACGCACTGAAAAAGCCGCCCGCAAAACATTGGCTAATATCCGCGCGCAAAGACGATCAAGATTTAGAATTCTTGCCTGTATTGACGGCACCGAAGCTTCCTACGATACGGTAAAGTTTGCTGCAATGCTCTCTCCTCATGACAATTGTGACATTGTCCTGTTATATGTCAGACCGATCGATAAATCACTTGGTTCCGAAGGGTTGAATGTAAAAGTTGCCAGACAAAACCTTCTCGACGCGGGAGCAGAGCTTCCCGGTTTAAGAGCTCTCAAAAAAGGCCTTGAGATACTCAAGGAACAAGGCCTCGATATCGACAACTGGGAACGTAAAAATTTGCATGAGGATGCCTGGGGAGATCCGGTTGGCGATAACAAGGTTGAGTTCATTTCCAAAGCAGGTCGAGGTGTGGTTTTGAAGCTGAAAACTGCTCCAGATGTCGCCTCAGGAATTCTCGACCAATATG
>JAAENI010000640.1 GCA_024224595.1 Hyphomicrobiales bacterium | reverse complement strand
CGGCGGAAAAGTTTCCGGTCTCTGCAATCGCCACCAGAGTTTTCAGCAGATCCAGTTCCAATAATGGCGTGCGGATATTTTGGTGAGTATTCATGCGTTGCTCTATCTATCAGTCTTTTTGATTTATCAAGTGATATCTATTCGTTTGAATTAACCACATGCATTCACCATTGTCCATACAAGATCACCCGCAATGCCCAAACAACGGGACGCAAATAACGGAAGGAAATGCAAATGACTATGGATATTACACCACATGACAGCAGGGTATCTGCGCGTAATGACTGGATTTTGGCACCCATTGGGCGTTGGATCGGAACAATTCGCCGACACTTAGAACTGCACCGTCAGCGACGCATCGACCGTCTGGCGTACAATCACATGCTGGCCCTTGATGATGCAATTTTGAAAGATATTGGTGTCACGCGACATGATGTGATTAGCGCGAACAAACTGCCTTTATCTCAAAATGCAGCACTGGAACTAAGGAAGGTGGCTGTGGCACGTCAGCAAATCGGCGCCATGTGAGGGCTTAAAGTTAGCAAATCGTACATGGCACCTT
>JAAENI010000639.1 GCA_024224595.1 Hyphomicrobiales bacterium | reverse complement strand
TACACTGCCTTCCAAACCGGCGTTGGCAACAATCTGGCGCATAGGCTCTTCCAAACTACGGCGCACAATATCCACACCAATCTGCTGGTCTTCTTCAAGCTTTAAGTTGTCCAATACAGAGATCGAACGAAGCAGGGCAACACCGCCACCGGCAACAATACCTTCTTCAACGGCAGCACGGGTAGCATGAAGCGCATCTTCAACACGGGCTTTTTTCTCTTTCATTTCAATTTCTGTTGCAGCGCCAATTTTTATTAAGGCAACACCGCCGGCCAATTTGGCCAAACGTTCCTGCAATTTCTCGCTGTCATAATCGGATGTAGTATTTTCAATCTGTGAGCGGATCATGTTTACGCGGGCTTTTATATCATCGCTGCTACCGGCGCCTTCAACAATCGTAGTATTATCTTTATCGATAGTCACTGTCGCGGCAGTTCCCAAATCATCTAAAGAAGCGCTCTCTAATTTAAAACCGGTCTCTTCGCTGATCACGCGGCCACCGGTCAAAATGGCGATATCTTCGAGCATAGCCTGGCGACGGTCACCAAAACCAGGTGCTTTTACAGCGGCAACTTTTAAGGTGCCACGAAGCTTGTTTACAACCAGTGTGGCCAATGCTTCACCATCGATATCCTCGGCGATGATCATCAACGGCTTACCTGTCTGGGCGCCTTTTTCAAGGATCGGCAGCAAGTCTTTCATAGCGCTGATCTTTTTATCATAGATAAGAATGTTTGGTGTTTCCAGAACAACTTCCATGCTTTCGCTATCGGTCACAAAATAGGGGGAGATATATCCGCGGTCGAACTGCATACCTTCAACAACATCAAGGCTGGTTTCGATTGATTTGGCCTCTTCAACGGTAATCACACCATCTTTGCCCACTTTATCCATGGCATCGGCAATCAGATCGCCAATAGTGCTGTCGTTGTTGGCAGAGATAGAACCCACCTGGGCGATCTCTTCTTTACCGGCCACATCGCGTGACATCTCTTTCAGGTTTTTAACAACCGCAACAACTGCTTGATCGATACCGCGTTTTAGATCGG
>JAAENI010000638.1 GCA_024224595.1 Hyphomicrobiales bacterium | reverse complement strand
GATCTTGAAGATATTATTCGAAAAGGTCAGGACCAGTTGCGACGGGCAATACCCGGTGGCAACGGCTTTTCACCCATTATACTGGCGTTAATTCTGATCGGTCTGCTGATCGCCTATATGTTCAAAGCGGTATATACCATTCAACCCGATGAGTTGGGTGTGGAACTTCGCTTTGGTAAACCAAAGTCTGAAGTGTCTGAACCGGGTTTGCATTTTCATTACTGGCCAATTGAGACTTATGACGTTGTTAAAATATCTGAAAAACAGGTCAATATTCCTGCTAGAAATTCCCGGGCCGGTGCCAAATTGATGCTGACGGGTGATCAGAATATTGTCGAAGTTGAATTCAGTGTATTGTACCAGGTCGCTGATCCGAGTGACTATCTATTTAAAGTAGCCAATCCGGAAGCAATGGTTCAGCAGGTGGCTGACAGCGCGATGCGTGAAGTCGTCGGGCGCAGACCTGCCCAGGATGTCTTTCGGGACAATCGGGCAGTGGTTGCTGAAGATGTGATCAAAATTATCCAGTCGACTTTGGATCAGTATGGTGCTGGTATTCAAATCAATGTTGTTAATATTGAGGATGTTGCACCGCCACAAGAGGTGGCTGATGCATTTGATGAGGTTCAGCGGGCTGAACAGGACGAAGACCGGTTTATCGAAGATGCCAATAAATATTCGAATCGCAAACTGGGACAGGCTCGCGGACAAGCTGCGCAGATTCGTGAAGATGCAGCGGCTTATAAAAACCGTGTTGTTGAAGAAGCCAAAGGTGAGGCACAGCGTTTTATTTCAGTTTATGATGAATATGCCAAAGCACCGGAAGTAACCCGCAAGAGATTGTTTTTGGAAACCATGGAAACTGTATTGCGCGATTCCAACAAGGTTATCCTGGAACAGGGTGAAGGTCAGGGGGTTGTGCCGTATCTGCCGCTTCCCGAAATCAACAATCAACGAAAATCAAATTCGGCTAAAAAGGGAGCAAGCCAATGAGCCGTATGCCCATAATTTTGGTATTAGTGGCCATTTTGGCCTATCTTGGACTAAATTCGCTGTTTGTTGTCAATGAACGTGAACAGGCAATTGTTACCCGGTTTGGTGAGATTCAGCGGGTGGAACCCGAACCTGGTCTTTATTTCAAATGGCCACTGGCATTATTTGAACTGGAGAATGTGCAGATCGTCGAAGACCGATTGATCCGCCTTGATCTGAACGATATTCGTGTTCAGGTATCAGGTGGTAAATTCTACAATGTTGATGCGTATCTGGTTTACAAGATTTCTGATCCAAAGCTGTTTCGTGAGCGAACTTCTGGAAGCTTGATCATTGCTGAGAACCGGGTTCAGAGTAGCTTTAACTCGGCGCTGCGCCGGGTATATGGGTTGCGTGATTTTAAGGCTGCATTGTCGGTAGCACGGGCGGAGATGATGACAGAGGTGCGCGATCAGGTGCGCCCGAAGGCATCAGCGCTTGGTCTTGAGATCGTCGATGTCAGAATTCGCCGCACCGACCTTACCAATGAGGTTTCTCAGCAGACTTTTGAGCGAATGAAAGCGGAACGGCAAGCTGAAGCGGAACGTCTAAGGGCACGTGGCAAGGAGGCTGCGCGACGTATTCAGGCGAGAGCTGACCGCGAAGTTATTGAGATCGAAGCCGCTGCTCAGCGTGATGGTGAAATTCTTCGAGGGCAGGGTGAGGCAGAACGCAATGGCATATTTGCCGACGCGTTTAATCGTGATCCGGAGTTCTTTGAGTTTTATCGTTCGATGGCAGCTTATGGTGAGGCGCTGAAAGACGGTAGCACGACGATGGTCCTGTCACCAAAATCAGATTTCTTCCGTTTTTTCCGTGATCCTAACGGCAAGAAATAGGTAACAAAATTTGATGTTACTTTGCGGACAACAGCGGCCCATTCGGGCCGCTTTTACGTCAGACTAAACGGTGATGCGAGTAATTCTGGACACACCCGGTCAAATACAGGCAATAAAAGGACTGATTTCCATGAATGATATGTTAATTGGACTGGCCTTTGTATTTGTTATTGAAGGGCTTATTTATGCGCTGTTCCCGGGTGCTGCCAGGAAAATGGCAGCTCAGATGCAGAACATTCCTGAGTCCAGTTTGAGGGTCGCCGGCGTTGTCGCTTTGGCAATGGGTGTAGGCGGCGTGTGGTTGTTGCGCGGTTAATCCCAATTTGGCAAAACACCGGGTTTTTTTGTCATAACTATGTTAAGTTACATCCATGTTCTTGAAATTACCAAGAATACAGGACATTTATTCGTCAGCAGAATACTGCTTTTTGATTTTTAGATAATTATGAAAGAAGAACGAGAATGGGCATATTATACTTGAAAGAAAAATGGGGATCAATATTAAGGAGGGTTGGCATAAGGTTCGTTAGTTCAACTTTTACAGCTCTATTGCTTGCGCTTGCTATCATATTTGCGCCGCTTTCTGGTGGAATGGTTTTTGCACAAGCACAATCGTTTAACGGACCAACATCTGTCGCAGATCTGGCTGAAGAGTTGCTGGATGCTGTTGTCAATATCTCCACCAGTCAGAAAGTTGCCCAAAGGCGACCCAATATTCCTCTTCCAAAAGTGCCCGAAGGTTCACCTTTTCAGGAGTTTTTTGATGAATTGCTGCCAAATCGACCGAACAGAAAAAACAAATCCCCACGCCAGCGTTCGTCACTGGGTTCAGGATTTGTCATTGATGCAAGCGGAATTGTCGTCACCAACAATCATGTGATTGCCAACGCTGATGAGGTCACAGTCAATTTTGCCGATGGCACTAAACTTGAAGCTGAAGTAGTAGGCAGAGACCCGAAAGTAGATATTGCAATTTTGCGTGTGAAACCCGAAAAGCCCCTGAAATCTGTCAAATTTGGAGATTCAAATAAGTCTCGTATTGGTGACTGGGTAATGGCTATTGGCAATCCGCTAGGATTATCTGGTACAGTGACACTAGGCATCGTTTCGGCGATCAATCGTAACATCAACTCAGGGCCTTATGACAGCTTCATTCAAACTGATGCCGCAATAAACCGCGGGAATTCCGGTGGACCACTATTTAACATGGCCGGAGATGTGATTGGTATCAACACGGCGATTATCTCTCCTTCTGGTGGATCCATTGGTCTTGGATTTTCAATTCCCTCTTCTTTGGCTAAAAATGTCGTTGAGCAACTGACGAAATATGGAGAAACGCGTCGCGGATGGCTTGGTGTTCAAATCCAGACAGTGACTGAGGAGATCGCTGAAACGCTGGCTATGGATGAAGCCAAGGGCGCGTTGGTCGGTGAGGTCGTGCCCAATGGCCCCGCTGCAAAGGCGGAAATAAAATCGGGTGATGTTATTCTCTCTTTTGATGGTAAACCAATTGTAAGAATGCGTGATCTGCCGCGTATCGTCGCTGATACTCCGGTTGATAAGGAAGTTGAAGTTGTTGTGTTACGGAAAGGCGAAGAAATTATTCTTGGTGTTGCTGTGGGCCGACTTGAGGATGGGGAAAAACAAATTGCCGCGTCCAATGGTCAGGAAAAAGAAGAAGCCAAAGAAAATATCGAAACATCACTTGGCATGAAACTGGGTGAAATTACTGATGAAATTCGGAAATCCGAAGGCATCAAAGATACCGTCAATGGGGTGCTGATTCTCAATATTGAAGAAGGCAGCAATGCGCAGGACAAGAAAATCAAGGCTGGGGAGATCATTGTTGAAGTCGGCCAGGAAGCTGTTTCAACTGGCGCGGAAGTGATTGCCCGAGTGGAGGCGTTGAAGAAAAAAGGACGCGGAAATGCACTGTTGATGGTGTCTTCAAAGACTGGCGACATCCGATTTGTCGTTGTGCGTATTGATCAATAAACCTGATCAGTGATCAACATTATTAAGCCACCTTTGGAAAACCTAAGGTGGCTTTTTGTTATGGAGACTGCTAGCAGGCTGTCGGACTTGAGCAATTATTGAGAACAGAACTGGAATTGAGGTCGATATTTCGATCATTTGAGGCGAATATCGGGAATATTTAACGAAAATGAACGAAAAATCGGACCAATATCCAGTTTTGTTAACAGT
>JAAENI010000637.1 GCA_024224595.1 Hyphomicrobiales bacterium | reverse complement strand
GACTATCGTTAAAAAACTTCAGAAATCTGTAAAGAATAAGACCCATCCAGACCAGGAACGCATGGAGTTGTTAACCTTCAATGCTTCGCAATATGAGACGGTCGATCATTTTCGCCAGGTATGGGATGAGGTGCGACTGAAATCGGTTGCCGGACCGGTGATGTGTTTTATTGATGAATTTGATGTTGCCCATTGCAAATGGCTCGGCCATTTTCTGGCGCCGGCCAATGATGGCGCGACGTTTGAGCCATTCAAAAAAACCTTTGGTCCAAAAATCGTTTTTATTTTTGGCGGTGGAGTTTTTGAATCACGTATCAAACTGGAAGCGAATATTGACCGTTTCGAAAAATTACCGGATTTTGCCCGCCGAATGGATGCCTATATCGATCTGCCCCCGATTGCATTTCCCTGGGAACATACCCAAGACAATCATGCATCGCTCTATAAGCCAACACTTGAGGAAGAACTGCAAGTGGCTCGGACAGTTGTTGATTATCAAAAGGCGGAACTCAGCGTCGTACAACGTGACATTGACCTGTACTGGGATGAAGATTCAGGTAGTTTGAAGCCACGGACTGGAAAGACGCGCAGAAAGGTATATTACAAATCTGGACATGGTAGTCATAGCAGTAAGTATTTTGAAGCGAGTTCCTCACTGAAAACGGGATTGAGAAAAGATGACGGTGCACAACTCCATCTTGACAAGGAAGTGCTGTTTGCCTTGTTGAAACGCGCAATTGCATATCGGTATCTGCTTGATAACAACAACAGCAATGATTATTCCGACCGTAGCCATTTATTTAAAATGAAATCGAGTTGGGAAGAATGGGAAAATGACAGAAAAAGCAACTATCCAGCTATTTGGGAAAAATCATGGATTAAAAAGGATGTTGCCTGGTTACTGTTGCACCCCGCAGCACGGTTGCGGTCCGGATTGGGGTCGCTTGAAAAATATGTCCAGAAAATCAGATTTTTACAGCGGGACACCTTATCCATCGGCATGCTGCCTTCCTATGAATCAACCCGTCATTTAATTGACTTCGGTCCGCAGGATTTGCAGGGTTCGAATACTAGTTCTGGGCCATATAATCACGCTATTAATAATGGCAGCGGCGACAACCCTGAAAGGTGTTTGATAAATTGGGCACTGGAAGCGAACAACGCTTATGAAATCTGGCCCCGAACAGTCTGGAAATAGTAAGGAGAAACACGGATGGTAACGCGACGACAAGTGATTACAGCAGGAGCCGCCGTTGGTTTGACGTTGCTGGCCGCTCCCTATATCTGGCGCGGTAAATCTGTGAAAAAACTGAAACTTGCCAGCTCAATCTATGTTGGCTGGATGCCCTGGTTTTATGCCGCTGAGAGCGGGTTGATGAAAAAAGTGGCAAACCGTCATGACATTGAGATCGAATTCATCCGCGCCGACTATGCTGATACAATTTCCCTCTTTGGTGCCGGTGCTGTCGATGCCGTCACCATGACCAATATTGATGCTGCTCCAGCCCTTGTATCTGCGAAAATCAAAGCGGATGCAATTCTGGTTGGTAGTTTTTCCAATGGTAATGATGCCATTATGATGCGCCCTGATCGAGATGGGGAACTGGCTGGCAAAACACTGGGGCTGGTTGAATACTCGGTTAGCCACTATCTGCTTGATCGGATTCTGCAACAAAGAGGTATTGGTTTTGATCAGGTCAACCGCCTGAATATTGCCGATTCAACCATGATTGCATCCATGACAAATGATAGCAATAATATTGACGGGGTGGTTACGTGGAACCCAATAGTTGATGAACTGGAACGTCGCAATTTTGCCGTCAGATTCGCCGACAGTAGCGAAATTCCGCGCGAAATAGCCGATCTGCTTGTTGTCAATCGCAAAGTATTGGACGATACCCCGGAATTTGGCGATGCATTGCTGGAGATATGGTTCGAAGTAACCCAAAAAATGCGGCAGGAACCGGCTTCAT
>JAAENI010000636.1 GCA_024224595.1 Hyphomicrobiales bacterium | reverse complement strand
TTTCTTTCTAAAATCAACAACCAGATCAATGCACTAATACTAATGGCTACTATAGGGAAGATTATATAGTTGATGGCGTTCCAGCCATAATTGTTAAAAACAAATCCTGACATCAGCGAAGCAAAGGCGACGCTGGAAAATAAAATGAAATCATTGGCGCCCTGAGCCTTGTTTTTCTCGTTAGGCCGATAGGTATCGGTTACCATAGCCGTTGATCCAATGAAGCCGAAATTCCAACCTACGCCCAACAAAATCAGTGAAAGCCAGAATTTCCACAGTTCCAATCCCGAGAGCGCGACAAGTGCGCAGATGATCAGCAATGTCATTCCCGTTGCAACAATTCTTTCCTTGCCAAAACGGTTGATCAGGCTGCCGGTAAAGAAGCTGGGGCCAAACATGGCAAATACGTGCCATTGAATCCCCAATGTCGCATTATCAACCGAAATTCCGCATCCGACCATCGCCAAGGGTGCACCGGTCATGACAAATGACATCAAAGCATAAGTCAGCGTGCCACATAATACAGCAACTATGAATCTAGGCTGCGAAATAATCTGGCGCAGTGGGCGGGGTGGGTCCTGTGACTCAGAAATTTCACCATTTCTAACATTTCTGGTTTTCAGAAAACTCATCACAACCATAGACATCAGCAACATACCAGACACGCTAAAATACGCCCCAGCAAAATGGACGGGCAAAAGCAAATCTCTGGTAAATATTACAATTGGCGAACCAATCATGGCTGCTACAATTCCGCCCACAAGAACTAGTGAAATCGCCCGCTCTCTAACTTGCGGCGTGCCATGGTCGGCCGCGGCAAAACGATATTGCTGGCTAAAACCACCGGCAATGCCGTTCAACATCACGCCCAAACAAAACAATAAGAAACTCTGTTCCATCAGCGCATAAGTGGAAACCATCAATCCAACAAAGCCGACCAGCAAACCGCTTAGAAAGCCATATTTGCGGCCGAGCCAACGGGTTAACATTGCTGCTGGTAGTGCACCTAACGCAACACCCAGATTAAAAGAGGTAACGGGCGCGGTCGCCAAAGATTTATCGGCAGCCAGCAAATAGGAACCGGCAAGGCCACCCAGCGCAATATTAACTATCGCTGCCGAATTTCCAAATGCCTGACAAATCGCATAAACAAGAGTGTTATGACGCGCGATTTTGTTTTCTTCGGCCTGAACTGATAATTCTACATCCATAATTTTGAGTACTTCCGGTTTATTCTGGATAATTTGATGCTTCAAATCAGCTCATTCGGCTAGTGGATTGTAGCGCGATATCTATTATCTTTCCAGGCATCAGGCAAGGTTCGTAACAACGCAGAGGAATTGATTTGGCGTACCTAAATCTGGTTTTTCGCGCTCACTGGACCTTGTTGGGTTTTCTTTTTGGTCAGGCTGACCAGGACAAAAACCCAGGCTCATCAGCAAACGCTAAAACCTGTCAAATGAAGCAGAATAAGCCGAAAACAACCCCTAACCTTGATTCAATTCTTCGGGTGGACTGGTATCGACCTGTTCAACGGACTTTATCTCAGTTTTTTCCAATGCTCTCAGTGAAGGATCATCAGAATTAATATTGCGCGCAATGTGATCCAGCAATCCATTAACCATGCGCCATTCATCACCATCAAAAAATGCTTTAGCAATGTCGACATATTCGTTGATCACAACAACGGAGGGAACATCTTTACGTTTGACGAGCTCAAAGACACCAGCTCGCAATATCGCCCTTAATAAAATTTCCAAACGACGCAGAGGCCAGCTGTCGGGCAATGCTTCATGAATGACGGGATCAATAGTTTTTTGCAGTTTGATTACACCAGACAAGGTTGAACGAAACCAGTCATTATCGGCTTCCAGATAGGTTTCCCCATCAATTTCCTTACCCAGACGCAAGTCTTCAAATTCTGTGACAATTTCCAGCAGGCCGGCACCAGTCAATTCCATCTGGTATAGTGCCTGAACAGCTGCCAGGCGCGCGGCACCTCTTTTGTTTGCCGGTTCTTGCGGTTTACTATCGTTCATTTCTAAACTCTTGGAGCTTTCGTATTGTCAAATTCGAAGCTATTTTTGAAGTTCCTGGCGAACTTTGATCATGTTTAATGCGGCAATGGCTGCCCCACCACCATTGTTTTTTCCTTCAACACTGGCGCGTGCCCAAGCCTGGTCACGGTTTTCGACAGTTTGAATGCCATTTCCCAATGCAAGCCGGTGTTTACAGGCAAGTTCCATGATCGCACGAGCCGATTCATTGGAAACAATTTCATAATGGGTTGTTTCACCCCGAATCACGCACCCCAATATAACGTAACCCTGATATTTACTGGATTTAACAGCCATCGCTAAAGCTGCCGGCAGTTCTAGAACGCCAGGAACTTCAATCGCATCGAATTCCATTCCGGAACTTCTCAATACATCAGTTGCTCCAGACATCAGAGCTTTGGTTATATCTTCATAATAATTGGAAAAGATGATCAGAATTTTCTCAGCTCTGGCCATATGGGCTTCTCACAATAAAGTTGCAATTGGTCATTTGCACAAAACATGATGGACAGCCATTGGCAAGGAAAATCGCAAGTCATAACAATCATTTCAATCCGGCCGAGCAAACTTGTCCAAACCAGGCAAAGTCACTCAAACAGGGAGAGACGTGCCGCATAGCGCGCCATTTGATCAATTTCAATGTTAACGTAATCGCTAATTTCTATTTCGCCCCAGGTCGTGACTTCAAGTGTGTGTTTGATCAGTAATATATCAAATGTTGCGCCAACCACACTATTTACAGTAAGCGATGCCCCATCCAGAGTTACTGATCCCTTTGGTGCAATAAATTTAGCCAACTGTTCGGGCGCGGTCACAAAAAAACGGGTCGCCTGCCCTTCCTGTCTGATATCGACAACCTCTGCCCTGCCATCACCATGACCACTTACCAGATGACCCCCTAATTCATCTCCCATCTTAAGTGATCGCTCCAGGTTGATTCTTTGGCCCGACTCCCAGGACCCGAGTGTAGACAATCGCAGAGCCTCTTCCCAGGCCTCCACCTGATACCATGGGTCCTCAGGATCTTCGGATTTGCCGGTAACCGTAAGACAAATCCCACTATGGGCAATAGATGCGCCCAAATCGATTGTCTCAATATCAAAGGCCGTATGGACGGTAAAGCGTTTACCCTGATCCAGGTTTTCGATGGCCACTAGAGTACCAATATCGGTGATAATGCCTGTAAACATATTCAGTTCCAAATGAGTTTAGCAAATGAAGCCCTGCCTGCGAAGGTGGGATAAACAAATCAGTTTAAGGGTTCAAGATATAGCGCGTAACTCTGTCACTACCATATTTCCATTGAGCAGAAAGTTGAAATCCCTCAGGGACCCCATCGGGTAATACTGGTGAGTGTATCCAAGCATCTCTCGAATCCGGGGCAATATCATCCAGCAAGTTCTCCAGGCTTTGTGCGCTCTTGTAAAGTATCACCTCATCAACCAGATTGTTCTCCAGGAATGCGCTGGCCATTTTGCCTCCCCCTTCTACCATCAAGAATGCAACACCTATTTCACCCAAATCGGTTAACAATTCCGGTAGTGCGATCTTTCCGTTTTTTAGATCGCAGGCAATGAATTTACACGATGTATGCGCCAGGTCGACTTTTCTTGACTTCAGGTTTTGCTGCGGGCAGGCAATATAGGTATCTACCTTTGCTGCCATATCGATAAAATTGCCGGTAGTTGCAATTTGAGTTACATTCTCCACGGCTACGCGCACTGGGGAGCGATCTTCCAATCCGGGCAACCGGCAGTTCAAGGATGGGTCATCATTAATAACCGTGCCGCTACCTACTAAAACAGCGTCTGCACGAGAACGCAATAGATGTGTTTGTGTATTGGTGACAGCGCCAGTGATTGCAACCTGTCTGCCATCTCTCACACCCAGATAACCATCGCCAGTCACGGCCAGTTTCAATGTTACCCAGGGTCTTGAGCGGGTTTTTCGTGACAAGTATCCGCGCAATCCCCATGCAGCCTGCTGAGCTTCAACTCCCTCAACAACTTCAATACCTGCTTCAAGCAACATTTGAAATCCTTTTGAATCGACACGACTGTCCGGATCGCGTTGGGCGGATACAACTCTTTTTATTCCAGCATTGATCAGGGTAGAGGCGCAGGGCGCAGTAATACCATGATGGGCACACGGCTCCAGGGTTACGTAAGCGGTGGCCCCTTTTGCATGTAAACCGGCCTCTTTGATGGCAATCGGTTCAGCATGTGGACGCCCGCCAATGGCAGTAACACCGCGTCCAGCGATCCAGTAATTAGCGTTGGGATTGGTTGGCGATTGTTGTTGGGCCACAATGAAGCAGGCCACAGACGGATTAGTCCCTGTGATACCGCTGTGGCGCCTCGCATAGCGTATCGCTGCCTGCATGAGTCTTTTATCGACAGCAGGCTGAACAATTTTGGGCTGATCTGTGGAATTTACCATATCATTTACCAAAATGACCTCTACCTTGTGAACCAGAATACTTTTATAGCGATGCTATCGTGAACGGCAACAAGAAGCAGAAAGTCATTCGATTAATCTCCGTCACTGTCACGGCTTAATTCATCAAGCAATTTGACGAAATCTTCGGCTTCACGAAAATCACGATAGACGGAGGCGAATCGAACATATGCAACGTCATCAATGGCTTTAAGTCCTTTCATGGCGAGACGGCCAATGACTTCAGTAGTAACCTCCCCTTCCCCGCGACTTTCCAGTTGTCGCACAATACCGGTGATCATGCGTTCAGCGCGCTCAAGATCAACATCGCGTTTTCGCAGTGCTACCATAATTGAACGGCTTAGCTTATCGCGATCAAAGGGGGCACGCTTACCGGATTTTTTTTCCACCATTATTTCGCGTAATTGCACGCGTTCAAATGTTGTAAATCGACCGGCACAATCGGAACATTCGCGACGACGACGAATGGTTGAATTGTCATCAGCCGGTCGCGAGTCTTTTACTTGTGTGTCCGCATTTCCACAATATGGGCAGCGCATGTTTTAACCCTACAAATAAGAGTACAAAGGAAAGTCAGCGACCAGATCAAGTATTTTTACTTTTACTATAGCTTCCACTTTGGCATTGCCCTCGTCAGAATTGACTTCCTGCAATCCATCCAGAACCTCGGTGATCAGATCACCAATGATATCAAATTCTTTTCCCCCAAATCCTCGGGTCGTTCCAGCCGGTGTACCCAATCGTATGCCGGAAGTCACAAACGGTTTTTCCGGATCAAACGGAATGCCATTCTTGTTGCAGGTTATATTGGCACGGCCCAATGCTGCTTCGGCTCTCTTACCTGTCGCGTTCTTGGGACGCAAATCAACCAGCATCAAGTGATTATCCGTTCCCCCGGAGACAATATCAAGGCCGTTTTTCTGCAGACTTTTAGCCAATGCCCTTGCGTTTGCGACAACATCAGCGGCATAGGTTTTGAATTCCGGCCGCAATGCTTCGCCAAAGGCTACAGCTTTAGCAGCTATAACATGCATCAAAGGACCGCCCTGCAAACCGGGGAATACTGCTGAGTTAATTTTCTTGGCGATTGCCTCATCATTGCTGAGAATCAGACCGCCGCGGGGGCCTCGCAGAGATTTGTGGGTCGTTGTTGTGGTGACATGAGCATGTAGAATAGGCGAGGTGTGCACGCCGCCGGCCACCAGCCCTGAAATATGGGCCATGTCGACCATGAGATAGGCGTCAATCGAGTCGGCAATTTGCCTGAACCTTGCCCAATCCCATTCTCTGGAATAAGCGGTGCCACCGGCAATGATGAGTTTCGGCTTATGCTCCATGGCTTTTAGAGCGACTTCATCCATGTCGAGCAGATTATCATCTTGTCTGACCCCATAGGAGACAACATCAAACCACTTACCTGACATATTCACAGGCGAACCATGGGTAAGATGGCCGCCGGAATTCAGGTCCAGACCCATAAATGTATCACCGGGTTGCAAAAGAGCCAGAAAAACAGCCTGATTCATTTGACTGCCGGAATGAGGCTGCACATTGGCAAAATTTGCACCAAACAGTTTTTTTGCCCGTTCAATAGCCAACTCCTCTGCAACATCAACATATTGACAACCGCCATAATAACGCCGTCCGGGATAACCTTCGGCGTATTTATTTGTCAAAACAGTCCCTTGAGCTTCCATCACGGCACGGGGCACAATATTTTCAGAAGCAATCAATTCAATTTCATGGCGCTGACGTCCAAGCTCATCACGGACCGGTTTGAAAAGTTCCGGGTCCGATTGTTCAAGCGGCATGTTGAAAAAATTATCAAGATTTGCGTTCATAATGTTGGCCTCGATATGGGTGTGAATTTCAGGCGAATTAACACAGCTACCCCAGTTCGCCAACGCCTATTGTCTCAATTGCGCTGATTTTGCCCGTTACCGAGCAATGAGTGATGAAAATTGTTGATCCAAGGAGTAGTTTTTAGCTCATCAAGCCTGTCAGTCAAGATTCAAATCGGCCAATTCAGCAGCGAGAAAATCAAATACCATACGAATTCTGCGATTTGTTTTTACCTGCTTATGAGTAACCAGCCAGACCGGCAGCGTGGGAATTGAAATATACTGAGCAATATGAACAAGATCATTATTAGTTTTCGCAAGGTAATTGGGTGCAAATCCTATTCCCACTCCCTCACATAATGCCTGCCAACAAGCGACCTGATCATCGCAACGAAGCCTGAAATAATTGCGGTCAACCTCCATTCCGGCTTCTGCCATGCCAACAATAATGCGCTCGTCAATATCATATCCAATGATGCAATGTAGATTTAAGTCAGTGGGCGTATTTACAGGTGGTCGCCCGCTCAAATAATTTGCATGGGCATAGATACCGAGCCCTATTTCATTGACTTTTCGGGCAATCAAATCTGATTTCTGAGGCCTTGCCATGCGAATTGCGATATCTGCATGGCGCTCATTGAGGTTCTCTACTTTATCAGTTGCAACCAATTCAACGGATATCTCCGGTGCTTCATCCAGGAATTTTGCCAGAATTCTCGGTAACAGATAAGTAGCTACAATCTGACTGGCCGTGATTCTTATGGTGCCATGCAATTCCTGTGATTTGCCCGTAGCCGACAAGCAAAGTGCCTGATTTGCGGCGTTAATTTCTCGGGCATTATCTGAAATCGCCAGTGCCCCCGAAGTAGGCCTCGCTCCGTTTCTGTCGCGTTCAAATAACAGGATACCAAGGGCGTTTTCTAACTCATTGATGTGTCTGGTCAGTGTCGGCTGGGAAATGCCAAGTATTTTTGCAGCGGACGACAGGGTTCCCTCGTCCAGAACCGCCAAAAAACTCTTGATCAGATTCCAGTCAAAGGAGCGCACCTGATGTGAGGGCGTCAAATCATCCTGTTTTCTTAATTCATTTGTCATTTTTATTCATATTCGAATAATAAACATTCAATTGTTGTCATTTATTATACATATAATTTAACATAAATAAACCTGATGCAAACAAAAAATTACTTTTGCCAAGAGGACTTCACAATGAAAAAAATCGCAGTATTCGGAGCCAATGGGAATATCGGGAATCATGCAGTCAGGGCATTTTGCAAGGCGGGTTGGCAGGTTCGGGCTATCACTCGAAACGGCCAATTCAACCATGCACAAGGCATAGAAACAGCCAGTGCCAATGCAATGGACAAGGCGCAGGTTATTTCAGCCACAAGGGGCTGCGGTTACATCATTAATTGTGTCAACCCACCCTACCCGAAATGGCAGGATATGTGCATGCCGATTGCTGTTAATATGATTACCGCAGCTGCGCAGCATAAAGCGGTGCATTTGTTTCCGGCAAATGTATATAATTATGGCACGCAGATACCGGCAAAAATTACCAATGAAACTCCAATGAGACCCGACACGAAAAAAGGCCATATACGCCTGGACATGGAACTATTATTTGAGCAGTTCGCTGTTGAAAAAAATGTCCAGACTTTGATCCTGCGCGCAGGTGATTTTTTTGGCGGTTCACATTCGCAATCTTCCTGGTTTGATACGGTAGTAACAAAATCTCTGGCAAAGGGGAAAATAACATATCCGGGACCGATGAATGTTGTGCATTCCTGGGCATATTTGCCAGATATGGCTCAGGCATTTGTTAAAATTGCAGAGCAATCTAATGAATTATCAAACTTTGAGCCATTTTTGTTTAAGGGGCATGCAATCACTGGAAACGAATTGAAAGCGGCCATTGAACAAGTTATTGAAAAATCTTGTAAATTGTCTGGATTACCCTGGCCATTACTCAGATTCGCCGGTCTGTTTTCACCGATGATGAGGGAGATTAGCGAAATGTCCTATTTGTGGCATAGTCCCCATCAAATGGGCGATAGAAAGCTGCAGCAAACAATCAGGAATGTAGAACATACACCTTTGGTACAGGCTGTATTTCAGTCTCTGGCAGAGTCGGGTGTGATGACTTCTGCTAAATTGGGAACAAACGCTGAAGGCAAATTGTTACAACAAGTAAATTAGTCACCAAAGGGATGTTAGAGCGACCTGCGTTTAGTTGAGACCATTTGATTGAGTCAAATCAGCCCACCGGGTCAGACGCGAAAAGCAGCGCGATGCCGAAATCGGAGAGGTTTTGATGTCACTTCGATGGGTCGCTCTAACGCAGAGCAAGTTCCTCAACACCATCACGACGATAGATGTCGTTGCGAAACTGGGTTGTTCCCTCTTTGGTCGACCAGGCGGTAACATAGGTAAAATACACCGGCACCGGATCTGCTACCGCAACTGGCGTATTTTCACCAGTCGATATTGTACTTTCAATCTGCTTTCGTGACCAATCGGGAGTGTCGCGCAAGATCCAGGTAACCAGATCACGAACATTTTGAACCCGTACACAACCTGATGAGTTAAAACGCGTAATCTGACCAAACAGGCTTTTTTGCGGCGTATCATGCATATAGACAGCATGGGGATTACTAAAGTTTATTTTTGTAGATGCCATGGCATTGATTTTGCCGGGGTCTTGGCGAAACCGGTATTTCACCGCATCTTCGGTATTCCAATCAATGGTTTCAGGCGGAATTTCATCACCGGTAGCATCATCAAAAATCCGAATTTTATTGCGTCTCAGATATCCAGGGTCCTTGCGCATTACCGGAATGATATCTTTACGAATTATCGATTTGGGTGAAGTCCAGTATGGATTTAAGATAATTTCATGGATTTTGGAATTTAATATTGGTGTTTGGCGATCAATTTTGCCGACAATAGCAGTATGACGCCGAGCAACCTGGCCATATTCTACCGCTTCAATTTGTGCAGCAGGGATATTCACCATAACATATCGATTGCCAAGAAATCCCGACATCGAACGCAACCGGATCAGATTGGTTTCCAATTGTCCAAGCCGAACTGATGCCGGTACATTCATGGCGGCAAAACTATGGTGCCCCATGATACCGTCGGATGGTAATCCGTGGCGAGCCTGAAAACGACGTACAGCTCCCTCCACCCAGGAGTCATATATGTTTGAATCACTGGCATCGACAGACAAATCGCCGGTGATCTTCAGTCTTTTCCGCATAATGGTGACAGAATTTGAAACAGCCCCAAGACGCAGCTTTTTGTTGGCTGGCACAACAGGCCAGCTGCCATTAGCAATAATATTTCTATATTCGGCCAGTGCAGTCTCTATAAAAGTCAGTGTTTGGGGGGAAAAAACAGGTATGCTTGAGGATGCCAACGCTCCGTCGCTTTTGCGAGAATCAAACTGATCATTCCAATTGCCACGATTGCGTGACTTCAGGATTAAATCCAGCGGGGTTTCAGCCAAAACAGAAGTAGACAACGCGGAGCCTGCACTCAAAGCAGCAGCAGCGGTGATAAAATTTCTCCGGCTTAGTGCACATGAACGCAGGCGATCATCAGAAATTTTGCTCAACTCAGGATCTGGATTGTTGTTTTTGTCAGTCATAAGTGTCCCACATATTAATGGTCGTTAGTGGTCAAATTGATCAAGAGCCAACTTTACTATGAAACCCGATGAAATCTCTTCCAATACCACGGTTCGCTTAATGCTTATCATTTGTTCGCGATTTGCTTCAGATTCTATCACATTACATAGTATCAACAAGGTTAACAAATCTCAAAATTTACACCTTTGGTGTGATATAGGTATAGTTGAACCCAAATCTAACTCGACTCGCCGAATATCAAAAAATACGCAAACACGTTGGACAACCCGATTAGGTACGCAATATGGCTGTTTAATGACAGATTTTCGAAATCTCGCTAAGAGTCTGTTCAAAAATACACAACAGGGTTTGATTTTGAATCTGCATAGCAATCTGCATGTTGATCTGCAG
>JAAENI010000635.1 GCA_024224595.1 Hyphomicrobiales bacterium | reverse complement strand
TCTGATCTTGCACGGATCAATCCTTTGAACAACAGGTTGTTTACATGGCTTCACAACCGCAATTAAGATAAAATATGTCTATTCACACCCAGGGCAATTGCATCAAATTTGCTGAAGCACCTGTAACAAGAAGTTATCATCAAGGGCAGCCCTAAAACGCTTGTTTTTGATGCTGGTTTTCTTACGGGTGGATGTTTGCTTGAGTAAGTTCAAGGCAATATGGCGTAAAACCGTAAAATTCTCAGCCGAATTCTTGGTTCTGTTTCGTGCAGCATCTTCATGAAAAACGACATCAAGCACCCAATGCAAGCTGTTTTCAACGGACCAGTGCAATCGCGAACAATGCAGAATGCGTTCAGCATCGGCAGGCAAGCTGCTAATGTAAAGCTGTGTTTCTACGGAAACTTGCTCCTTGACCCGGCGTTCTCGACGTACCAAAGCAATGGACCGTAGCCCAGTCCAACCCTCAAAATGGCGAATGTAATCAAAGGTCAGTGGGTCATCAATGGCCCAACATTCGCGAATTTCAATTCGGCCATGTCCTTTATTGATGGTTTTGGCATAGGTATGGGGTGTTTCCTTGAATTGGGTCTGTTGAGCATAATCAAACCAATCTTGCAGGTCGGCCTCCAAATTCCCCTGATTGCCTTTTACTGGCAGCACGTAATCAGCACCGCGTTCAATGATTGTTTCTGCGATGGCCTTTTGGCACCCCATCGCATCCAGCGTAACAATGCACCCTTTCAAATACAGTTGGTTCAACAATTCAGGTATGGCGGTGATTTCGTTGGATTTCTCATCCGTCTTGACTTGTCCCAGTACAATCCCGCTTTCCTGAGCCCATGCACTCACCATGTGAATGGCCTTTTTCCCAAGTGTTTTGTCATGGCTGCGGCGTACTGTCTTGCCATCAATAGCTACAACCTGCCCGCTGCTTACCGTAAATGCACTTTTCACCCATCGATTGAAGCTCTGTTGAAAGGCCTCTGCGTCTAACTGACCAAAGACCCGGCCAAATGTATCATGTACCGGGATTCCGTCGGGCAATTCCAGAAACTGGCGCAACCATGCTTCTTTTGATTTGCCAAATACCTCAACGTCAACCCAGCTCTCCGCACCACATATGATGGCGCATATGGCAATAACAACGATATCGATTAACTTATGGGTGGTTCGCCCCACTACGCGTGGATCTCCCATGTCGGCGAATGCTTGTTGGATGCTGATATTGCTTTCGGTCATGCTTGCCTCGCAATGCGCTATGCTGTACGTTGTCTATCATAGCTGCATTTTGATGCAATTGCCCTGGCAGAGGATACCATTTTGTTGGATCGTTACGCTTTTTGCGGTACGCTATTTGCAATACGTTTATCAT
>JAAENI010000634.1 GCA_024224595.1 Hyphomicrobiales bacterium | reverse complement strand
TTTTTCATTCGTAAATAAAAACTCAGCAATCATTTTCGCCCGCCAGCGAAATAACAATAACGCACTTTTCATATTGCTAAAAGAGTTAGTCGGCATTACCAGGCTTGGAAAACACCCTGAGTATCAGATACCCCAGTACTGCGGAAACCAATGAACCAACAATAATTCCCAACCGTTCGTTCATCTCGTAATCACCACCACTTTGTTCAAATGCCAGCGAAGAAATAAACAGGCTCATTGTAAACCCAATCCCGCATAATAAGGACAGTCCGTATATATGAACCCAGCCTACATTTTCCGGAAGGCTGGCAATCCCGGATTTGACCGCCAGCAACACGGTGGTGAATATCCCTAATTGCTTGCCAACAATTAGCCCAAGGGCAATTCCCATCGGTACTGACGCTGTCAGGTCGGTTAACTTGAGACCTGATAGATCGATACCGGCATTGGCAAAAGCAAATATCGGCAAAATGACAAAAGCAACTGTTGCGTGAAGATCATGCTCGAGACGAATCAATAATGGTTTTTCGTCTTCCTGATTATCCCTAAGCGGTATGAACATCGCAAGTACTATTCCCGCAAGCGTTGCGTGAACACCGGATTTGAGAACTGCGATCCACAATACAACACCAAATGCCATATAAGGAGTGGCAGACGTAACACCTTTCCAATTGAGAAATGCCAGGCCTGCGATTGCAGCCCCGGCAACCACAAACATCATATATGACAATTCGCCGGAGTAAAAAACAGCGATGATAACAATTGCACCAATGTCATCAATGATGGCCACAGCCAGCAAAAACAGTTTTAGTGCCGCAGGTACCCTGCTGCCGAGTAATGCCAATATCCCCAGCGCAAATGCAATATCTGTTGCCGTTGGAATTGCCCATCCGCGCATGGCAACTTCATTGCCATTATTGATCGCGACATAAATCAGTGCAGGTACAACAATCCCTGCAATTGCCGCCAACGCTGGCAGAGCAATTTTTGAGGGGCTTGATAATTGCCCACTCAGCACCTCGCGTTTTAGTTCCATCCCTACCAGAAAAAAGAATATTGCCATCAATGCGTCATTGATCCAGAGCAACAACGGCTTTGCCAATACCAGTGCACCAATCCGCAATTCCACCGGCGTTTCCAGAAGTAAATCATAAAATGGTTTTAGCGGTGAGTTCTCTGCCAGAACT
>JAAENI010000633.1 GCA_024224595.1 Hyphomicrobiales bacterium | reverse complement strand
TAATAGCCACTGCGCAACATTCAACCAGTTTACCGACGCCACTGCGGATTTCTTCCCAAAAACCTTGCCTGACAAGTGGCGCGAGTTCCGCGACAGCGTTACGGGCAATTTTCGCATCGTCTCACTGGACGAGTACAAGATCATCTGATCCTAGCAGTCTGTCGGACTTGCACAATCACTGTTAGCAAAACTGGATATTGGTCCGATTTTTCGTTCATTTTCGTTAAACATTCCTGATATTCGCCTCAAATGATCGAAATATCGACCTCAATTCCAGTTCTGTTCTCAATAATTGCTCAAGTCCGACAGCCTGCTAGAAAATCAGGTCAATTCAGTCGTGGGAGTATAGACGAAATTCATTGAGAGCGAAGTGAAAAATGACACACATCAACCATCAAACGTTTTCACGCGTTCTTGAACTATACTCGCAATAACATTGGAATCAGATTGGGTGGCGTATCACTAAATCCTCCCAATACATATAATTTCTTGAATTTGTCTTGAGTTTTTGGATTAAATGTTTAAAGTTGATGGTGACGTCTTCAGTATTGGGCTGGATTTCAAGCTTTGGGAGGAGCGAATGGCGCGCACGCAGTCTTTTATTACGCGATATTTGTTATTGAGGGACAATAACACAATTAGGAGAACTACTGGTAGGAGAACTACTGGCGCAATTTTGTGTGCTGGGATGATTACAGCGTCCCTTGGTTCATCGTCTGTTTATGCAGCTGATGTAGCACCTGGTGAGATAGAATTCATCCAAGACAATTCCCGGGTTATGAGTTCGATCTCCGGCAAAGCGGGTGATGCGGGAGCGGGTCGCAAACTGTTTTCCAATCGTAAACTGGGCAATTGCCTGGCCTGTCATACCAATTCAGATATGAAAGAGCACTCGTTTCACGGTGAAGTGGGGCCTTCTCTTGATGAGGTGGCTGAACGCTACACAGCGGCAGAATTGCGCGCTATTGTGGTTGATTCCAAAAAAGCCCTGAAGGAAGATACGATCATGCCGGGCTTTTACAGCCTTAATCTTGGCGTGCGTGTTGCGGGTAAATTCAAAGGCAAGACTGTGCTGAATGCCCAGCAGGTTGAAGATGTTGTTGCCTATCTGCAAACGTTAAAATGATCGATTAGAAGATTAAGCTAAGGGTAGGGGTCAGGCATGATTAAAAACCCAAAACCTGGCTGTTATCGAGCTGATGACCAACCTTTAGTAGTTTTTAATTGAAAGCAGAATGAATTCAAGGACGATCAATTACAGAACTGGCACAGATATCAAAGCTGAAAGACATCTGATGAGACAAATTGAAAGAGAGATGAAGATGAGTATAACAAGACGCAAGGTGCTTGGATCAGGACTGGGTGGTGTTAGTCTGGGAGCGGTTGTTGGCACAACAACGCTATTTGGCATGTCGAGCGCTTCTTATGGAAGCGAGATCGAGGATGCAATTGCCGCTTTTACCGGTGGAAGCAAACCGGGTTCCGGACGTATCAGCCTTGGGACACCACAGATTGCGGAAAATGGCAATACAGTACCGATTAAAATTTCGGTGGAAAGCGCGATGAGTGAAGCTGATCATGTGAGCGAGGTGATGGTGCTGGCAACGGGTAACCCGGCACCAGGTGTTGTGACGTTCAAGTTCACTGCCATGAGCGGCAAGGCTGCAGCCTCAACGCGTATCCGTCTGGCTAAAACCCAGGACGTGATTGCCATTGCCAAGATGAGTGATGGTTCGTTTTTTCAGGATACCAAGAGTGTCAAGGTAACGATTGGCGGTTGTGGGGGTTAAGGCCGTAGAACCAAGGGGCTGTTAATGGACATGGCAAAGGATATACAGGGGATATGTCAAGGGACAGGATTAACACTGCTATCGTTACAGATGAATGATCTGGAATTTAATGGAGACAATTTGATATGGCAAAACCACGCGTAAAAGTACCGAAGAAGGCATCACCAGGCGATGTAATCACAATCAAGACCCTGATCAGCCACAAGATGGAATCAGGTCGTCGCAAGGACAAGAAGACGAGTGAGCTTATTCCACGCAAGATCATCAATGCCTTCAAGGCCCAGTTTAACGGAGCGACGGTGTTTGAGGCAGCACTGGAGCCGGCAATCTCGGCTAATCCGTATATTCAGTTTAATGCCAAAGTCAGCGAAAGTGGCGAGTTCCACTTTACCTGGCTTGATGATGATGGTTCAGTTTATGAGGCGAAGAAATCAATTAGTGTCGGGTGAGACAAACAGAATTGAAAACAGCCGGACTATTGCAGTTCTGGTTTGAAACAAGCCGCAAGGTTTGATCGGAAGGTTCTGGTGGAACAGTTAAAATAATTTACAGGGTTCGTACTTTTCATTGTTCCGGGCCGTTGTTTTGGGAGGGCAAATATGATTACTCAATATCTTAACCCGGGTTATCTGGACAAAAGTAACCTGAAAGGCATTGCCACAATGGCTGCTGGCTTCGTTGCTATTATAATTGGCGTGAGCCTTTCATCGGGTCCGCTACTGGCTGACCCCAACAATAGCGTGATGACGCTGGATAATGGCCAGACCCTGGTAACCGATGTCAAACCTGGTGCTGATCACCCGCTGGATCATCTTTATTCAGGCTGGCGTTTCCGGGCCACGGAAACTCAAAGCTTGCAACTGGATGATTTTGAGAACCCGGCTTTTCCTGCGGTTGATACAGGTGAGGCATTGTGGAACGAGGTTGATGGCAGTGAGGGTAAATCATGTGCATCGTGCCATAATGATGCGGCGACCAGCATGAAGGGTGTTCGGGCGCAATTGCCTAAATGGAATGCAGCGATTAACCGTCCTCATACGATGGAAACCCAAATCAATGAATGCCGCACCATGCGCATGGGTGCGGACAAGTGGAAGTGGGAAGCCAAGCAAATGCTGGCAATGACCGCCTATGCTGGGCTGCAATCTCGCGGCATGGCAATGAGTGTCAATGTTAACGAGGGCGAGATGTCGAAGTGGAACGCCAAGGGCAAGGAGCTTTATTATGCTCGTGTGGGTCAGCTGAATATGTCTTGCGCCAACTGTCATGAGGATAATTATGGCAAGATGATCCGGGCTGATCACCTGTCTCAGGGCCAAATCAACGGGTTTCCGACTTACCGCCTGAAATGGGCCGGCCTTGGTTCAATCCATCGTCGCTTCAAGGGCTGCATGAAGAATATCAGGGCAAAGCCATACAAGCGCGGGTCTGATGAGTTCACCGCACTGGAAGTCTATCTTGCAGCAAGAGGTAATGGCTTGGCGGTTGAAACACCCTCAGTGCGTAACTAACAGCCAGACACAATAACAATAATGCTAATCAAAGCGGGTAACAAACGTTACCCGCTTTGATGTGCGTTGATTTCCTAAAAACAGCAATTGATTTAACTGGAACGGGCGCCATTTAGCAGACCTGCTCAATTCAACCATTCCCATAATGCCAACAACCAGACACCGCCAGCAATTATCAATGCCATTAACACAGCCGCGGAGCCGCAATCTTTAGCGATCTTTACTAAAGGATCCTGTTCGGGGCAAACGCGATCTGCCAGTTTTTCAATGGCGGTGTTTAAAAACTCTACTGACAGTAACAACAAAATGACTGCCATCATGGCAAGAAATTTCCAGGCATTGGATGAAATCAAATAGGCAACCGGAATTGCTACAAAAAGTAAAACCATTTCCTGGCGCAATGCCGCTTCGTTTTTCCATCCATATCTTACTGCTGCCAGTGAAAAGAAAAGCGCCTTGATAATTCGTGTCAAATTATCGCTCCAGTTTGCTGTTGATATTGTGCGGGTCTAAATTTCCACACTAGCTATCAGGCTTAGTATGAATCATTTAACTTGTTTTTGACTCTTCAACAAATCCCGGATTTCTCCTAGCAGCACAACCTCGGCAGCGGGTGCTGGTGGTTCCTTGGGTGTTTTTTCTTCTTTCGCCATTATTCGGTTCAAAGTTTTTACCATCATAAATATGATGAAACCCAGAATTACGAAATTGACAGTTGCTGTTATAAAACTGCCATAGGCCAATACCGCGCCTTGTTCCCTGGCTGCCTCAAGCGTATTTGCTGTAACGTCTGATGAAAGTGACAGGAAAAATTCAGAAAAATCCAATCCGCCAAATATCATTCCGACTATTGGCATGATAATGTCATTGGTCAGAGATTTTACAATTGTTGCGAACGCACCGCCAATGATAACACCGACGGCAAGGTCCATCACGTTGCCTTTCATAATGAAGCTTTTGAATTCACTTAACATGGACAGTTCCTTTAGGCTTGAAGATGTTTATAAAAACAACAGAAATTTACAGATGTTTCATTTTATCCGATGTGAACAACAATTAATACCCTATGGCAGATCTGGCCATTGAAAATTGAAAATGGTACTCAAGCCTATTGGATTATAAGAACTATTTATGGTTCAATGTCCCATTGAGGAGAATTAGTATGCTTCAAGGTTGGGTCGTTGTCCTGACGACAATTATCTATATCGTGATATTGTTCGCCGT
>JAAENI010000632.1 GCA_024224595.1 Hyphomicrobiales bacterium | reverse complement strand
TTGGGCCTGCGGAGAACCAAGTATAGATGAACGTGATGGTCAGGAATATGCAACCGTACAAATTGGCAACCAGTGCTGGATGGCTGAAAACCTTAGATATTCAGACTCTGGCTCCGGTGAATTCTGGTGCTACGATAATAAAACCTATAATTGTGACATTTACGGCGTACTATACGGATGGATTTGCCCCGGCGGATGGCACCTGCCCAGCGACAATGAATGGAAATTCCTGGAAGGCACCGTGGACAGCCAATACCCTGTAGGTGACCCTGAATGGGATAATGGTGGATATCGCGGATTTGATGCAGGAAAAAAACTGAAATCAGCTTCCGGGTGGACTAACAATGGAAATGGAAACGACCTTTACGGCTTTGGGGCTTTGCCCGGTGGCGGCCGCAATTTCTATGGGTATTCCAGCGGCCTCGGCGACCGCGGCAGCAGCTGGTCGTCGAGTGAGTCTTCAGGTAAGGACGCTTGGCTCCGGGACCTGTACTATGACGGAGACGGATCGCGCAGGCGCAGCTACATCAAGACGGGCGGTTTTTCCGTCCGATGCCTCGAGGACAATTGATTTATTTGACTATTTGACCATTTATCCGCCTGAGGCGGCGAATTTTTTTTGTATGTTTGAATCCAGTCTAAAAAGGTTTGCGCAAGCCATTTTTAGACTGGATTCATTATTCACTAATAATAGAGATTGTTATGAAAGAATTTATTGTTCTCTTTTCAATCCTTCTCCTCAGTATTTCCGCTATGGCTCAAAACGTTGCCATCAGCAACGA
>JAAENI010000631.1 GCA_024224595.1 Hyphomicrobiales bacterium | reverse complement strand
GGCGTAGAAGATTCGAGAAATACATAGTGCCAGGTGCTGAGCGACATAATCAGCCCATGTTCGCCGTTTGATCCATCCCAGGCATTAAGCGACATGGGAATGAAGATGCCCGGCTTGAACTGAACATCATTGCGATCGCCTGTGGTCAATGGCCTTTTCATTACCAATGTCCAGCGACCCTGATCCCATTTTGCTTTTCCGACAATTTGCTGGCTGTCTTCGGTCTGCATTTTGATCGGTTGTTTCCAACCCCTTGCATTTCCTTCCTGAGTGCCGCGTTTGCCGGCTGCTGCCTGATCGGCTTGCCAAACCATCAGATGCACCTGCTCGGAAGACGAACCACGGTAAAAATGCGGTTTCTTTGTCCCTTTGGGTTCTTTTACCGGAAATTGTAAAGCAATTGAATCGCGTAGCGTCTCCAGTTTACGCGGTATCATACCGAACGTCTCCACGTAGGAATTAAAACCGCCGACTTTTGCAAGTTCCACCGGATCAAATTCCTGAGTTTCATCATGAACAACATCCATGAAAGCATCATCCCAAGAAAGTTTGAATGCGATGTCCTTGTCATTATAGATTGCCTGAATGGTAACCATTTCAATACTTGGATTTTGCCAGCGTGGCGGAGCAACCACCTGTCCGGCAAGGCGCACATCCATCGGTTTGGCAACATTCCAAATGGCATCAGCAGGGTCCTCGGGAAGTTCAACATCCACGAGTTTGGCACGCATTGCCTGATGACTGGTCAGCTTGTGCTGCAGCGACTTTATATAATTGGCAAGATCCCAACGATCTTCTTCATTCAGAGATTTCACGAAAGAGGGCATCGGTGTACCGCTGATGCCTGAGGTGAATCGCATATAGATGTCTTCGATTTCGGAGCCGGCTTTTATTTTCCATGGATGGGTGACATTGCGGATACGGATAGTGAATCCCCAATCATCTTTGCGAAACTCTTTGTTGCCGTCGCCGCGTCCAAGTTTGCCGTGGCAACTCCAGCATTTGGCTTTTTCAAACACCAGTTTCCCGCGGGCAATTGTTTCCTCGTTGAATGGAGCGCGGTTTACCGGCAGCGAAATGACCTTGTTGGTCGCCACAGGATCCAGTTCCGGGTCCTCAAACTCTATAGCAAATGTCTTGATATATGCGATTACCTGCCATCGTTCCAACTCGCTCAGACCACTCTTGATCAGATCACCGTCAAATGCCTGCATAGCTGTGCCGGGCAACCCGCGGCTTACTGTTCGAAACAGGTCTTTGTTTGTCGGCAGTTCACCACTTTCCGTTGTGCGAAACTTGAATGTTCCCAACGTAAAATCACGAGGTCTGGGATCTAGATACTTGGCAGCGGGCCCTTCACCATCACCAAGCAAACCATGGCAAAAACTACAACGCTGGAAATAAATTCCGCGACCTTTTTCAATAAATTCTTCGGTCGCTTCCGGCATCGGTCCAGTTGGTACATTTGCCGCTTCAGCTACTGTCTGCAGTCCTGCAGCGATAAGAACTCCAAACAGCGTCAGTTTGAGATAATCAACAATCCGTTTCACTAGTGCCCCTCCGGAATTCTTGGTGTTTTTTGGGCCAAATTGTACTCAGCAAGGATGATTTTCCAACGCTCATCTTCACTTAGACTGAGCTTCCATTCAGGCATGGCCGAATCCCAGGGGGTTGCCTCCGTAGGCAAACCTGGTCCACCATTTGTTACACGCCAGAAAGTGTAACCTTCAACGATGGTCTCTATCGTGCCGTTATCGGTGAAATTGATCGGGCGCAACTTGAAGCCATCAGCCATCGGGCCATCGCCAGCCACACTGTCACCATGACACGGGCGGCAATTCATTGCGTATAATGCCCTGCCCTCAAAAAGGTATTTTTCGTGCAAAGCCGCTTTTGCTGTCTCCTGGGTGATCTCCCCCTCGTCTAGTTCAGCCAACAGCTTTTTCATCGGTTCGACAGCGAAAAATTCCAGTATATGATCAGGGTCATTCTCTTCGGCCCAGACATCTATATCAGACTGAACCTGCTGAATGAAACTTACTTCATTTGCCTTAGCCTGCGCGATAAATTCATTGATCTGTGCTTCATCGGGTTTTTCAAACGGATTACTTAATGCCTCCATGCTTACTGGAAAGTTGGAGGAAGGATGCTGAATACGCAGGGATGCGGGAACCTGCGCCCGCGGTACTGTGATATCGTAGGCCTGCCAACCAGCCAAAAGGGGAATTGCCAATAGGACAAATGCACGTGAAATCCTGCCATATCCACCACGCAACAATTTCTTGATCGGTCTTAGGAAGTCATTGAGACCGTCTTCAGAAAAAGTAACCATGAGGAACAGGGCGATGACTGTCAATGTCATATAAAAGAACATCAATGTTCCTGGAACCGGCAATGGAAACGGCAGAGAAGTCACCTGTCGTGAAAATGCCGGAATACCCCATTTTGCCAGAGCATATACCACCACAAGAACGATAGTGACCATCGGAAACGTACCAATTTTTTTCATTTTCATGGCCGATCACCTGCAATTGATATTACCGCGGAATGGAGCACACCAAAATTCATGATCACTCCTCCTCAGCCGGTTTTTGCAACATCAGGAATGACAGGACATCCTGATATTCCTTAACCGTCAGAACTTCCGAGATATCGTCCGGCATGATACTGAGTGTGTCGTCAATTCGAATTTCCTTGATGTCGCTCTTGGTAATTGTTTCGACATCGCCAAGCGCATTGGTAATATCGACTTCACCATCTGCGTCACGGGTTTTCAGGCCAATAAATTGCCTGCCTTCATTGTTAATTACAACGTAGGTTTCATATCCTTTGGTAAGAGATTTTGTTGGTGCAAGAATAGATTCTGAAATGAACTTCAAACCAGACGCGGCAATTCCACTCAGATTGGGGCCGATTTCACCGTCGTCCTCTCCGAGAGAATGGCACTCGACGCAATTGTCTTCAAATACTTCGGCACCCAGTTCCGGGTCACCTCCACCTGCTTCTGCGGCAGCGGCAATTTTGGAATACAATTTCTTGGTAATTTCACTAGGTGCAGTATCAATAGCCTCCATGTCCAAGTCTCCACCCAAGGACATCAAATATGCAGTAACGGCTTTTATCTCTTTCAAATTAAGGGAAATGGGCGGTGCGTATACCACTGCCATCTCGTTTTTATATCCCTCAACGACAAATGCTCCGGGTGAAGCCAGGCTTTCAACAACATAATCAACAGCGGTAAATTCAACGCCTTCCTTTTTGGTGCGGGCCAGCGCCCTTTCGACTGCTCGTGCCCCCATAGATTGCTGAAATTTCTCACCGAATTGCCCATGATTTGGACCACGCACCGCGCTCCCCTGACCACCAACCGAGTGACATGTGAAACAACGCCCCTTGCCCCAATAAATGACCTCTCCACCTTCCGGGGTGATTTCTACAACTGCCGCTGCTTCGTCTCCACTTCCTGTCAGAGCGGTAATCGAATAACCAATCCACAGATAAACTCCCAGCACTACCAGCAAGAAACCGAAGACACGAGTAATTGGCGAATTCACGACCTACTCCTCTCTCTCGCTGTTAGCAATGCTGCCAAGCCAGAACATGAAAGCTGTCCCGATCATGAACAATAAAACTGCCGCGCTAACCTGTTGGGTCATAACAAAATTGCTTGGTGTCCCTGCCCATTGTGAAGTATCACGCATCACACCAAATATATGCCAGTCACCACGCAAACCTGAACGTATGAAGCCCATCAAACCCATATTCATGGTGATCACAAAAGTCAGCAACAACAAGGCATATTGGGAACGCGACGACATGTTACCCCATTGCATCTTGCCAAGTGACTTTGCCCGTTTGAACAGGAAGATATCGATTACCGTCACCAGTATCAGACAGGAAATCAATTGCAAAAATTGTGAGACCGCGACATTGCGCAGAACCGGTGATGCTTTTTCCATCACGACAAATCCGTATACTCCCAAAAATCCGGTGACATTCAATGCGGTTGCAGCAAGATAGAGCCCCTGGCCCAGTTTTCCCCGGTCCATCAAAGCCAGAATGATCGCTAACACACCAACCACACACTCAACCACCAATGCATAACCGATCGTGCGGATGTACTGAGCTCGATCAGCGGGCAGATCCAGTTCTGCTGGATCCATATTCAGCATTACCCAGGCGTATTGTGCCACCATTGCGATAGCCAGAGCACCAACAATTATGATCGTGATGCGCGGACCCTTACCCTGTTGACGGATAGATACCGGTTCTTTCATGTTGCCGCGCCTGTAGAGCAGGAAACTGAAGAAAGTGGCGAGGATAATCAGGTTTACCACTGCATTTTTTGCTGGCATCAGTCCCAGGAATTTCAGCACCGGATGATATTGACTTCCTCCCATTTCACCAACTTCGAGACTGGAAAGCGGCAGGTTATGTGGGGTAAGCCAAATGGCGAGCGACAAGATCAGTGCAAGTAGAATCCACTTTATGAATTTGTAATAACGCTCTGCCCCGGGGATTCGGGTCATTCCGCTCCACAAATAGTAATTTGAAATCAGAAACAGTGAACCGACGAGCATTGCCTGAATGATAAAGGTCCACGAGAAATCCCCTCCCATCATGTTGTTGCCCATGACAGCTGATGTTGAATAAACTTCCCGGCCAAGATAATATCCTGCAAAGGGCAAAGGTATCAGTGCAGCGATGGCCACAAAATTTGAGATATATCCCATCCAGTCATAGTGGGCGCGTTCTTCCTGTGTCTTTGCGCTGATAAATTTCACTGCGGCGTAGGAGCCTGCAACCAGTCCACCAAAAGCCAGATTGCCCAACATCCGGTGAATCGCAATTGGTGTGGCGAGAATATTTTCAAATGCCTGGCACACAGTACCGATAAATGAACCATCGGCGTCAACGCTGGTTGGACACATCATGAATCCGGCCCAGATGTTTGCCAGCTGCATAATTGCTGTGCCAAATACATTCAATAATATACCAATGAAAATATGCGTGGTTTTGCGACCCTGAATTATCCAAAGCCCAATTACGACTGGAAGAATGTAGAGCAAAATAATAAACCATCGCGTGTCGGTACGCATTTCGGGGCCAACATAACCTGCCAATAGCGCCAAACCAAAAGTTGCGAGGATAATGCTTAGCGCTTTAAATATCCAACGGCTGATCGGGGGAAATGGCTGACCGCTCTTCAACCACTTCCAGCCGTAGTAATAAAGATAGAGACAGAAGGTCTCACCAAAAAACAGCAACGCATACATGAACATAATATCTTTGAAGATACCGGCCATGTATCCCATGAAAGTCGGGTAAAGGGTGAACAATGCAAAAGCCAGCAGACCACCAAGTGCTGCTGTTGTCGCATAAGCCACGCTTAACAAACTGGTAAACTCATAGGCGAGATTATCAAATTTGCTGTCTTCGCTTCTCCAACCGACAACTTCAATTATTACAGCAAACAACGGTACTCCAAGTACAAAGGCCCCAAAGAACAGATGCATCTGTGCTAAAAACCAGACCAACCGACGCGAATCTAATCCCATGAACTGGCGATAAACGTTTTCTTCCAATGCAAAAGCCGGTGTGGCTACCAAAAACAACAACAATCCGGTCATTACAAAAAGACCAAACCGCATTACACCCGCCGTAGCCAATCGCGTAACCATTGTGCGTTTTCCTGTTGTCATTGGCTGCTATTGTGCATCGGAGAATGCGAAGTTAACTTCCATCGCCTCTTTTGCTTCCACCGTGATTTTGGATTTCTTAATGCCGTAGCGCGGATGCCATGCCTTCAAGGTGTATTTTCCCGGTGGCAGGTTATCGATGGAGAACGAACCGTCTTCACCCACTACAACAGCGTAGGGATGCGTTGGAGCCATAATAAAACCGAACATGAAATTGTGGGCTTCACAATTGATGCCTATATAAGACGAGCGGCGTGGTTTGATTTTGTCATTAATATCACCAGGGTCCGGTTGTCCAAAGTTGAACAGGGTTTTCTTGACGACCCGGCCCTTTTCCACGCCTATCAATTCGCGGGCGTTAATATTATGCAACACACCGGCATCACTGTTTCTAATGATGATGGGACCTGGCCTTACAACTTGAGCCCAAGGGTTGAAACGGCAATCTTTTTGATTAACCAGATAAGTTCCCATTTCCGGTTTTTGCCAAGATTTACCTTCTTTGATTTTGTCAATAAAAACAAAAGCCCCACGCAAGGCACCTTCTTTGACATCTACCCAAACAACTTCCCGGTCACCGTCACCACAAACATCATTATTTTTTGTAATCTTAATTTTCTCAATTGCATCAGTGGGCACTTCACCTTCAAAAACAACCTTACCGGCAACGCTGCCGCCGTCTTTAACATCTATTTCGGTATACTTACCTCGTTTTGCCGCTTCTGCGGTAAATGAGGTTCCGATGATCAACGTCATGGCTGTCGCCAGACCCAAAGCCAGCGGTTTCAATATGGTTAGTTTCATGGGGTTGCCTCCCTGCTTTCCGGGTTTTATCATCCCGTTATGTTAAACCTGATATCGCTATTGAAGTTCATTCCGGCGACGATAATGCTGCCGGTAACACGGTGGTAACATGGGTTTGGATTGAGAAGTTTTTAACCACACCAAGCCGATTAATTCCTAAAGTACTTACTGATTTAGCTCTTCCAACGCTTCTATTGCAATTGACCAGATCCGCTTTTTATCAGGATCATCAAGAACACTGAGGAACGCAGTATTTGACCTCTCTTTATCAACCTTGCGCAGCAGAGCAGCTGTCCGTCGCCCATGATATCCCTCAAATGAAAATGAGAAATCCATAAGCCTTTCAAAATGTTCAGGTTCTGCATCCCTGGCAATTGCCTCAGCTGCATTCATACGTACGAACGGCTCAGGATCTGACAGCAACAACTCGGCTTTTTCTTCAAGTTTGCTGCTTCCCGATAGTGCGCGAATCGCCTCTGCCCGCACGGAACTGTCTTCATCATCCAACAAGACTTCCAATTGAACGGCGACTTCATCACTATCACAACCAGATAGCGCCCTAATCAAGCTCAACTTCAGGCTGAGATTGTCAGTTGACAGATTATCGCATATCGTTTTAATTACATCGCTGGAAAAATGAACGTTCCTGGCGCTAATTCTGGCGAGGGAATCGGCGGCGGCCAGACGACTTTCGATATCATCCGTGGCTATCGAGACCGCCAGAGCTTTAATTACCTCATCCTGGTCAAGATCACCAAGAACGCGGGCAGCAAATTGGCGGATATCGTCATGCCGGGTAACTTTCGATTCAATTCTGACTTTCTTCTTGCCAATTGCACGTTTAGCGATAGCTAACCGTTCCATATCAGTTTTGGACAACTCAATCCCTTTTTCCGGCAGCCCCACAGCAGGAGCCATCCCTGGCGCTTCATTGAGAATTGAATCCAGTGTTGATATCGGGAATTCTTCTTTGGCGATGACCTCAACGGGTACGGATTCTTCAGAATCCGCTTTGTTTTCGATTTCTTCGGTCTCAGGCTCGCTTTGTTCATCGGATTTCAAGTCAGCTTCGTGTTGGTCCTCGTCAGGATCATAACTGCCACCCAATGCTTCAAGTAATGCGGACCCGGCCATGTTTGGCCAGACGTCATCAGCTCCGGCCAAATTAGCCAATGCTGACATCGCCTCCAATCGCACCTGGCGTTGCTCATCATCGATAACTTCCAGCAGGGCGGTTACAACTTCATCACCGCCAATCGTTGTCAAACCTTTCAACGCACCGAGCCTGGCAGCCACTGGCTGGGAAACATCATCAAGCAAATCAGGTAAAATCTCCAACGCAGAATGTGGAGCAATTACTGCCAACGTGGAAGAGGCAGCAACAGAAAGGCCTGGCGAAGTACTGATGACTTCAGCACTCAGCTGATCCACCAGAACATCATCGACCTGGTCGGCATCAATCGATGCTATTGCCTTAATTGCTTGTGTTCGAACTATTTCAGATGGGTCATCGAGTAAGTCGCGCAGTAAATCAGGGTAGTAACTACCTATCAGAAATGCTGCATCGGCCCTTATACCAGCCTCCACATCTTTCAACAATTCTACCAATAAGGGGTCGTCGGGAACAACATTTACCCGCGCTTTGAGGACAGCTGATCGAACCTCAGAGGATGGATCAGTTATCGCCCGTCTCAGCGCTTCGCTTACCTCTTCACTGTCTATGCTCGCCAATACAGCAGCTGCACGTCTGCGCAGCCGTGTATCGTCAACATCAAGAAATTCAGCGAGCGCTTTTAAGCCTTCAGAGCCCATTGCGGCCAGGGACTTGAATGCAACTGCCGTCAGATCCTGAGCATCATCATGGCAAATGGCCGCAACGATATCGGGTATTGATTCAACTGCATTTAATTCTGCCAGAGCCACAATTGCTCCAACCTGAACTTCCACCCAGTCATCCCAACCGCTTGAATAAAATTCTTCTTCATCCCAGGCTATTTCCGGATCGCGCCCTTTTACAATGCGTTGCAACCAGGGTACAATGCTTCGGTCCCCCAGCTTCACGAGGGTCGCAATCGCTGAGAGCTTCACTTCAGTACATGGGTCTCCCAGCAGGTTTTCCATAAGCTGCTGACCCGATGCCGGATCAACCAGTTTTGAGAGTGCATCCGCCGCATCACTGCGAACATCCTCATCTTCATCAAGCAGAGCCTTAATCAATGATGGTACCGATTTGGTAGCACGAATTTGCCCGAGGGCTTTAGCCGCTAGACAACGGTGTATATCAGCTCCCTCGGCGAGCACTGTCTCAAGCGATATACAGACAGCGCCAAATGCCAAGTCAGCTTGCAACCCCGTATCCTGTGCAGACCGTGATTGTGAAGCACTAATCAACTGATATCCCTGGGAGCAAAAGACATGGATCGGAATGAATGCTTGTATGGCGACTCACCGATCTTCTTCAGCTTAGCTACACCCATTTTATAGTTATAGTTGCCGCTGATCCAATCGACCACCCGTCCTTCCAACGCATTGGCTGGCTGGGAGGTGTGGAGAAAATCCATAAAGATGATGCCCTTCTTGATATGCCGGGTGACCATTGCAACACCTGTCACTGCTGCCTTGGTCAATTCGACATTTCCAGCTTTCATCTGTCCGGCGAATGAATAATCATCGCCTTCGATACCAAGCGTAACTTCTTTCAGACTTGGTACCCGATCAGAATAGACCATCAACAAGTCGCCACTCTCAATGCCCCGCTCTTTGGCGTCATCGGGGTGAATTTCGACATAATTGTCGGGCCAACGTTGAACAATATAGGGCCTGCGCCGGTCATCAAATCCTGATTGCCAACGCTCGTTCGTGCGCCCGGAAGTGCACCACAACTCATCACCCTTCGGTTTCATCCATTCCCAGTAATCTGAAAACAATGACCAGGGCGACTTCTGGATGTTGCAGCGCCCTGTCTGACTGTTGAAATGGGTCAATTTTTTGTTGAACATGTTGCCTGCCGCTGGCCCGGTTTCAGAAAGGCTGCGCGTTGTATCATGTAAACGTTTGGTGCCCATCAGGGTGCCATCATCATTCATGAAGACCGGGCCCTGAATACCATCAGTACCAAACTCATCAAGTTTTTGGTGCAGTGTTTTGCCTTCTCGATGAGCTGCCACTTTTATCATGTTAAAGTCTTTGCGGCTGCCGCGCGAGAAACGGGCTGACTCTTCGGCAACATCGTCGGAATCTTTCCAGTCAAAGCCGTCAAAACCCATGCGTTTTGACAGTTCAGCAATAATCCACCAGTCAGGCTTAGCCTCACCTGGTGCATCATAGAACTTGTTATAAAGCCGCAAACGCCTTTCACCATTGGCGCGCATAAATGTTTCTTCACCCCAGGTTGCAGCCGGGAAAACAATATCCGCGTAGCGGTTGCCAATCGGGTCAACCAGATAAATATCCTGATTGACAACCACCATACCGCCGGAATCCGCCCTGGCTTTCAGCGCATCAATGATTTCCTGTTTATCATAGGAGCGGGCTTGATGAGGATTAGCGACGGTCAGTTCTTCAAACCGTTTGGCCAACTGTTGAGATGAACACATCGACTGGATCCATGTAGTGCCGATAACATGGGCAAAACGTGTGTGCCCCGACATCGTCCAGGTATCTGTATCCAGTGCGCGACGGCGACGACCGGGAACTTTCATCGGTGACTTGTTGCGCGGGTATTTTCCACCTCTTACACCCCCTCGCTGGTGGCCACCGGCACGACCGATGACCTGTGCCGGGCGACCACCTGCCCCCACGATAATACCCAAAGCTGAAATCGCCTGGGTGTTACCGGTATTGTTGGACCAGTAAAATCCTTTTTCGATCATGATAGAAGTTTTTGGACGCTTGCCGTTTGTCGGTTTTGCCATCCACTCTGCAGCAGTGTAGATTTTCTTGACATCAATTCCCGCAACTTTTGCAGCATTTTCCGGCTTGAATTCGTCCTGGGACAAGAGCCACTTTTTCCAGTCTTCATAGCCGTTGGTCTGAAATTTTCCCCAGGTTGTACGCCATTGCCATGGGGTGTTGCGTGTACCCTGACCAAAACCGGAACTTGAACCCCATTTGTTGTTCACCCAGTTCTTGATCCATTCGGCATCCTGCCAGTCGTTCTCGGCAATTACCCGGGCGATAGCATTTACCACCAACAGATCTGTGCCAAGATCAATATCCAGCCAGAGCCCATCATTCTTTTCTGCGTAGGCTACACCGGCTGTGCGGCGCGGGTTCATCATGATGCATTTCTGACCATTCTGAATACCTTTCATAATCCACTGGGTCCACAAGATGGTTTTGGTCTCATAGGGGTCAGTCCCGCAAATCAATAGTGTTTCAGCATTCATCCAGTCCTCATATGCAGGACCGAAATTATCAAAACCGGCGTCACGGAATCCAGGTGTCGATGACACATCCGAGGGCGTGTCGTGAAAGGTAAAATTGGCGGTATTAACATGGCGCAAGGCATATTTGGATATCGCATAGGTATTTTCGATATACTGGTATGAGAATGTCTTGACACCATAGGCATTGGCCCCGTGTTTGGTGCGCACATGATTGGCAACCGCTGCAGCTATATCAAGAGCAAAATCCCAAGACACAGGCTGAAGAATTCCAAAAATTCTAACCAGAGGAGAGGTCAGGCGGTCACGCGTTGGAGTCTGCGGATTATAACATTTTTGCGCAATGCACCCTCCGCGAAGACTTGAATCGCCATCCGTGTTGACAAAATTCGTATCCTTGTCGGGAATAATTGTCACATGGTGCGGCTTACCTTCGTGCATGACGATGTTATGCTGGTTGGGGGCTACCCAGGGGCCAAGAGGCGCGACCGGGAAATCGACTCCGAAAGCATTTTGATCAGCCTTTGGACCACCATTTTTTGCGGAGGCAACCGGCCAGCGATATACTTTATAGCCACAGGCCACAATGCAGTAGTCGCATGCGGTAGTAATTACTTCAGCATTCTTTGGGGGCAGTGGTACATTTGTTTCAGGAATATAATACGGGGTAGTCATCGTCGCGTTCCCTATCCTTGCAAGTTATCGTGGCGACCAAAAATCAGGCCAAATACTCCGACGGCATAAATATCGTCGCCGTCCAGTTCAAGAAGCACCTGAGGCAGGCTTTGATAGGCCTGCCCGGAAATCAAAATTCCGTGGCGCGTCAGGTCGTAGGTAGAAAGATGCAACGGACATGCCCCAAGAGATTTCGTATCACCCTTGTAGGTGCTGGTCAGATCACCACCCTGATGGGTGCAAAAATAGTTGAATGCCACCACATCTCGTTCTGAACCGATCCCGCCGCCGGCTTCGGTGCCCAACTTGACCAGCATCGAGTTTGCATATTCGCCTTCATCGGGATATTCAAACTCGATTGGCACATCAACTTTCAGTGCGCTAAGACTGGTAATTTTCTTACGTGGATAGGTTGCGATTTGTGCCGGCACACTCGCTTCGACTCCACCGGTGTTCACTGTGACCATCACCATGGCAGTTGCCGAGCCCGAACTAAGTAGAAATTCTCGACGCGAAAGCAAACACTTCTTTGCTCCGCTTGAAGGTATTTTTGGGTTCTGTGTCATCGCTTCATCCCTTCATTTTGCTACCGCAGGCAGCGGCTCATAATCTGGAAGTTTTGGTGTTTCAATTTTCAGTTCTTCGCCGCTCAGCGATTCAAGGAAAGCCACCAGATCTTCCTTTTCCTCATCCGACAAGTTCAGCGGTTTCAAGAGTGCTGTTTTGGCTTTCGCCAATGTGCCATCAGTGAATTCATTTTCACCGCCACCCTCGTTGTAAAAGTCCACAACCTCTTCGAAATCAAAGAATTTGCCATTATGCATATAAGGCGCTGTATAAGCTGTGTAGCGTAGCGGCGGAGTACGAAACTTGCCCATATCCGCTTTCAGTTTAGTGCGGTAATAGAGGCCTGCATCATCCTTGATTTTGCGATAGAGTTCTTCGGTTGTACCCTTGGCATATTGTTCGTATCGAAAAGTCACCTGCGCCATTCCGTTTTCAAGCCATTCTTCAGCCCGCTCAAGGCCCAGATTGTAGTATTTTTGATCTGTTAACAGCGGTCCGTTATGGCATTCAATACAATTTGCTTTGCCTTCGAACAGAGCCAGCCCGCGAATTTGCTGTTCACTGAGCGCGCTCTTGTCACCTTTCATATATTTATCAAATGGTGTGTCATTGTGAATTAGAGTGCGTTCAAAAGCAGCTATAGCACGCCAAACATTATTGACCTTGGGCCAGTCATCGCCAAATACGTCATTGAACCGCTTCACATATTCAGGAATAAAAGCCAGGCGAGCCTCAACCATATCGCGCTCACCATTGCCCGAAACTGCACCAAGCGCTGCAGATGGTGCCTGATTCTCCAGAGATTTGGCCGATCCGGTCCAAAACAATTTACCCAGATAAGCGGAGTTAATGACGGTCTGGCTGTTGCGCCAGTGAATAACACCCGGATATCCACGAGAAAGCGGATCATTAAATCCCCAACCCTGCTTAGGCTGGTGGCAATCAACACAGGCGACTGAGGCATCACCACCGATACGGGAATCAAAATAGAGTAACTTACCGAGTTCAATTTTCTCCGGCGTCTGCGCGTTGTCCGAAGGTATCGGAGGAAGCCCGAGCGCTGCCAGCGGCGGGTTTTCATCAGCCAACGCTGACGACCACAATCCGGTCAGCACCAGGCCAAGAGAAGTCGCGATGATTGCGATGGATGTTTTCGTATCCTTTTTCATAGCCAAATTCCTAGTTCTTTTTGCTCAGCCAGTCTTCAATTGCCGAATAATTCACGTTAATTTTCTCGGGCCATACATGCTCCTCACCATTCAATGGATCGCCTGACAGGGATTTGAGAAATGCAACCAGGTCAGTTTGTTCTTCAGCACTTAGTTCCAAGGGTTTTATACGGGCATCCATGTTAGGATCCTTGCCGCCGCCAGCGTTGTAGAAAGCAACCACCTCTTCAATTGAGCCAATCATGCCGTTATGCATGTATGGCGCTGTATGGGTCAGTTCGCGCAAGCCTGGCGTCATAAATTTACCGATATCGGATCCGTCAACCTTATGGGTGCGTATATGGGCACCGACGTCACGTCGGATATTCATATAATTTTCAATACCCAAAAAGTTGGCAAAGGTCACAAAAGTGATGTGCCTCAAGGGATTTGACCAGATTTCCGGGTTTTCCGGCACTCCAGTATTATGAGGAGTGTCGTCAGTAAAACGTGTGCCGGAATGGCAGCTGCTGCATCCGGCCTTACCCTTGAACAGTGCAAAACCACGCGTCGCCGCTGGTGACATTTTGGCGCTGTCGAAAGGTGAACCCCGACTTATCAGAGTTTTCAGATATTCCGGAATGGCTTTGCGCACTGATCCGTTCGAAGGTTCGCCATATCCGGCTGCCTGAAACATTTCCACATAAACCGGATCTTGCTTGATCCGCTCCTGCATCAATCTCATATCCATATTCATGGAGTAGGTTTCGGTGATTGATTCACGCGTCACGTCATTGAGGTTGGTGCCAATGCGCCCGTCATGAAACCAGGATGCCTTGTGCGCCGTGTTGATTAATGTCGGAGTATTGCGAAAACCCTCGGATCCCGGATATGCTTTTGCCAATGGCAACCCGTCAGCAAAACCTTTTTCAGGATTATGGCAGGTGGCACAACTAATCGCAGCGTCTCCTGAAAGACGGACATCAAAGAACAACCGCTTGCCCAGAGCCGCTTTTGCCTCATTGACTTCTATCTTTGGCACCGGACCAAATTCCTGCCCAAAACCTGGTGTTGCAAGGCTACCTGCAAGCACGGCTGCGGTGCTCCAACAGATTATTCGCGAATTTTTTTTCTTCATTACAATTGTCCCAATCTTGAATGTTTGAACCGGAGAAATTTCATTTCAATCCTCACTTTTAGAATCATTCTTTCGGTCTCAATTTTCCTGATCTCCAGCATCACTATTCATCGTTACATGAACGCCGCTAACACGCTCGAGAAAGGCTTTCATCGCGGAAAAACTCTGAAAATAACACTCCTCGTCGCCATGTACCTGTTGCAAGTGGCCCCGCCAGACCAGATTTTGATCATGCCCCTCCAACCAAAACCGGGCTACAAATGAAGTACTATGCTCTGTGTGGCTCTTTCCCTGACTTATCATGAGCCCGTGTCTTTCACCTGATAGCTACGTGTTGTCCAAGCAGATCATTTCACAGTTACACTTTGGTAACAAATTGTCTTTTGGTAGAAATTGGCGTGAAAAATAAGGCTGGGGACTTGCGATGGTGATACGGTTTTGCTCTCAACTCGCCGGATTTACATATCAAGTACACCATCGAATTTAACTCAAACATATCACGACACAATTTCCATATTAGCAAGGAGTCCAAAAAAGTAGCATTTGATAAAACAAGGATTTGGGTTCATTGTAACTGCCAGGAGTTAAGATGGAACAGAAACACTGAATACGGCGTACAGCATCATAGAAACCATCAAGGACATCAGGCTGGCAGTGATTACATTGGCAATGGCTGCGCCGAAATGCACACCAATCCGCAGTTTCAAATTCCTTGTTGGTTAGTTAGAATTTTTGTTTCAATTGGTACAATGGCACATTGAAAAATGTGCAACTGAAATCCATCCAGAAGAATTCTTTCATCAGAATTGGCGGAGTTAATACCGGTTAAGTTGGCGACAATGCAGAGCGAGTTAAACCAATGATCAAATCTACAGTTGCTGGAAGTCTTCCCAAACCAACATGGTTAGCCGAGCCCGAGAAATTATGGGCTCCATGGCGTCTTGTGGGGGATGATATTCTGTTTGAAGGGCAAAGTGATGCCGCCATGAGCTGGATCAAGATCCAGGAAGATGCCGGTATCGATATTGTTAGCGATGGTGAGCAATTTCGCAAACATTTTGTGCACGGTTTCCTGGAAGAAATTGAAGGCATTGACTGGCAATTGATGACAACAATGGGCATTCGCGATAACCGCTATGATGCTCAGGTTCCAACGGTTACCTCTAAAGTCAGGCGCAACAAATCCGTGCATGGGCAAGGAGCAAAATTCTGTCGCGAACACACAAAGGGGAAATTGAAGTTTACCTTGCCTGGACCAATGACAATTTGTGATACGATCGCTGATACTCATTATGGAAGCCGTCCGAAAATGGCGAAGTCATTTACTGAACTCCTAAACAAGGAGGCGTTGGAACTGGAGGCGTTGGGAGTTGATGTCATCCAGTTTGATGAACCGGCCTTTAATGCCTTTATGGACCAGGTGCCGATATGGGGGATTGATACACTGCACCGGGCGATCGAGGGTCTTTCTTGCAAAACGGCTGTGCATATTTGTTATGGTTATGGGATTAAGGAGAATATGGACTGGAAAGAAAGTCTTGGTGAGGAATGGCGTCAATATGAAGAGTTTTTTCCGTCACTCAATGAAAGTAGAATTGATCAGGTATCACTGGAATGCGCGGATTCACATGTGCCGCTTTCAGTACTTGGTTTGCTGAAAGATAAAGAGGTGCTGGTCGGTGCGATCAATGTCGCTACCCAAGAAATTGAAACGCCCCAAAAAGTTGCCTCAACCCTCAGGGCTGCTATGGAATTTGTTGATCCTGAACGCATCATCGCCTGCACAAATTGCGGCATGGCACCGCTACCTCGCCATGTGGCCGAGGGCAAACTTATGGCACTGGGTGAAGGAGCCCGATTGTTGAACAAAGAACTGGGTATCCAATAAGCTTTGTGGCAGGCTGGAATGTTGTTGTCGGTAAGGATGTAATGTGGATTTGAAACCTGCTTTTGTTATTATCATCACCTGAAACCAATGTGAGGCATCATGATTGATACCTTTAGTACGGAGTGTGCGAGTCGATGTCGCGCCGCCGTTGTGCGGATGGAATTAGGTCATCGTCTGCTAAACACACATCCTTATTTTTTGGGCAACATATAGATCGGGTAAACTTCTTTTGGTATCGGAATCCGAATGACCGTCAGTGACTGAGTTGCAGTAAATCTGACATTGATCGCGATGTTCGTCTTGCGCAAGAAACGGGTGGTGCAGCAAGATGCCGTGTGTGATAAATCAGCATGACACATTCACCTACGATAAATCTGACTTCTGGATTGCTTCTGCTTGGATTGGCAACGGTCTGGGGTGGGTCATTCTTTTTTGCCGAAATTGCGCTTCGCGAAGTCCCTCCCCTGACAATTGCACTTCATCGCGTCTTGTGGGCTGTTCCAGCGCTGTTTCTG
>JAAENI010000630.1 GCA_024224595.1 Hyphomicrobiales bacterium | reverse complement strand
TAATTGATAATTGATAATTGATAATTCACAATTCACAATTCACAATTCACCATTCATAATTAATTCATAATGCGTGTTTTTATTATTCGCCGATCCATACAGAGCATTGCTGTATTGCTGATCATGTCTTTGCTTGTGTTCGTGGGAGTTTATGCCATTGGCAATCCCGTGGATATCCTGATCAGTCCTGATGCCACCCCCCAGGAATATGAGGCTGCTGTTAAAGCACTGGGGCTTGACAGGCCCATGTGGGCACAGTACCGGGTATTCCTTGTCAATGCTCGTCATGGCAATCTCGGTAAATCCTTTGTGTTCAACGAGCCTGCCCTGAAGCTGATTTTACAGCGCATGCCCGCGACTTTGGAACTCGCCTTCGGAGCCATGATGATTGCCGTCATTATTGGCATCCCTTTGGGCATGATCGCGGGCATCAAGTCTGATACCTGGATGGGCCGCACCATCATGAGCGGGTCCATCCTGGGGTTCAGTCTGCCCACATTCTGGGTGGGACTGATGATGATCATGTGTTTTGCTGTGATGCTCGGGTGGCTCCCGGCATCCGGGCGCGGCGAGACAGTTGACCTGCTCGGGATACCAGTCAGCTTTCTCACCCTGGACGGGCTGTCCCATCTTATTCTGCCAGCCATCAATCTCGGACTTTTCAAGCTGTCTTTGACCATCCGGCTGACCCGGGCCGGGACCCGCGAAAATATTCAGCTTGACTATGTAAAGTTCGCACGTGCCAAGGGGTTGAGCAACACGCGTGTGATAGGGGTTCACGTTCTGAAAAATATCCTGATCCCGGTGGTCACTGTTCTGGGTTTGGAACTGGGCAATGTCATTGCATTTGCCGTGGTAACGGAAACAGTCTTTGCCTGGCCGGGCATGGGCAAACTTATCATAGATTCCATTGATGTTCTTGACCGGCCCGTGATTGTCGCTTACCTGTTGGTCACGGTAACTATGTTTATTATTATCAATTTTACTGTTGATATCCTGTATTCCATACTGGATCCCCGGGTTCGGCTGGGAGATATTAAATCATGACAGCACAGGAAGAAAATACCTTGCAGGAAACAGCCGCCATAATGCCCGAAGAAAGCCCTGTGCGGCGGTTTGTCTCTGATTTCTCCGAAAGCAGAACTGCCCTGGCCGGTCTGGCGATATTCGCGGTAATCGTGTTTATTGCTGTTTTTGCATCCTTTATTTCCCCCCAGGACCCATATGATCTGGCTCAGCTTGATATCATGGACGGACGTCTTCCCCCGGGGGCAGAGAGCGCATCCAGCGGATATACACACTGGCTGGGCACGGATGACCAGGGCCGCGACATGCTGAGCGGCATTTTCTACGGGTTGCGCACAAGTCTTGGCGTGGGAGCAATGAGTGCCTTGCTGGCCCTGGTATTCGGGGGCGTCATGGGACTCCTGGCTGCTTATTTCGGCGGCAGGACAGATACCCTGATTATGCGCTTTGTTGATATTCAGCTCAGTTTCCCGGCTATTCTTATAGCCCTTATTTTACTGGCAATCCTTGGACAGGGAGTGGACAAAATCATTGTCGCGCTGGTAACAGTTCAATGGGCTTATTATGCCAGGACAATACGCGGGACAGCAATGATCGAGCGGCACAAAGAATATATTGAAGCGGCCTCATGCCTGGCCCTGGGACACAAACGCATCCTTTTCAGACACCTGCTGCCCAATTGTCTGCCCCCGCTGATCGTGGTCGGAACTGTGCAGGTGGCCCATGCCATCTCTCTTGAGGCCACGCTCTCTTTCCTGGGCATTGGCCTGCCTGTTACCGAGCCTTCCCTGGGGTTGCTCATTGCCAATGGATTTGAATATATGCTGAGTGGAAAATACTGGATCAGCTTTTTCCCGGGGCTTGCCCTTTTGATCACTATTGTCAGTATCAATCTCGTGGGTGACCAGTTGCGGGATGTTTTGAACCCGAGGTTGCAGAAATGAACAATAACAATGATCCTTTGGCAGTTGAAAACCTGCGTACTTATTTTTTTACGAAAAGCGGCGTTGTCAAAGCTGTGGATGATGTCAGTTTCAGTGTTGGAAAGGCGAAAGTTATCGGGCTTGTGGGTGAATCCGGTTCCGGCAAGTCTGTCACCGGTTTTTCAATCCTTGGGATAGTGGATTCTCCCGGTCGTATCGTGGGCGGTCAAATACGTTTCCGTGGGCGGGAACTCACCGAGCTTCCCGAAAAAGAGTTACGGTCCATTCGCGGATCACGCATTGCCATGATTTTTCAGGACCCGATGATGACCCTCAACCCGGTGCTGAGAATCGACACCCAGATGATTGAGGCCATAACAGCCCATGAAAAGGTGAACCGGGATATTGCTCGCCAGCGCGCGCGTGATGCATTGGGACAGGTAGGTATTGCTTCACCGGATGAGCGATTGAAAGCCTATCCGCACCAGTTTTCCGGGGGTATGCGCCAGCGGGTTGCCATTGCCATTGCCCTGCTTAACAAACCTGATCTGATTATTGCAGATGAACCGACCACGGCATTGGATGTCACTATCCAGTCCCAGATACTGCACGAAGCCCAGAAGCTCTGCGAGAATAGCGGGACATCCCTGATTTGGATTACTCATGACCTGACCGTGGTGGCTGGCCTGGCTGATTATATCTGTGTTATGTATGCGGGCCGTATTGTGGAACAGGGAAAAATCGACCAGGTGCTTGACAATCCTTTGCATCCTTACACTGAAGGACTTATCGGCTCTGTCCCCAGCAGGAACAAACGCGGGCAGCCCCTCTGCCAGATACCAGGGATGACGCCTTCCCTGCTGAATCTGCCTGAAGGATGTGCTTTTCGTGAACGGTGCATCCGGTCTGACAAGGCATGTCTTGAAGCACCCGATGTCACCTGCACACCCGGGGGACGAAAGGTACGGTGCATGCATCCCCTTAACAGCGAGGCCATATGAGCGACACGATCGGCAAGGATGAAAAAAACCCGATTATCAAGTTGGAGAACGTATCAAAGCAATTTATCCGATCTTTGGATCTGGCTCAGAAAATTGCCAGGAAATTCGGGGCTGATATTCGCGAGGAAATTGTTCATGCTGTAGATAATGTAAACCTCTCCATTGCCGAAGGCGAGGTGGTAGGGCTGGCCGGGGAATCCGGTTGCGGCAAGTCAACTCTGGGCAGGATCATTTCAGGCATTCTCCCACTCAGCAGCGGCACCCTCTGCTACAAAGGACAGGATATTTCAGCGATTGATTCCAAAGCATCCAGGCAATATATGCTCAATGTTCAGATGATCTTTCAGGACCCTTTTGCATCATTGAACCCGCGTATGCGTGTTCGTGATATAATCGGCGAGGCACCGATGGCTCACGGTCTTTCAGCGCGATCCGAAATTGACTTCTATATTGATGAGATCATGACCCGCTGCGGGCTTGACCCGATTTACAAACGCCGGTATCCTCACCAGTTTTCAGGGGGGCAGAGGCAGCGGATCGGCATTGCAAGGGCTCTTGCGGTGAAGCCTGAATTTATTGTATGTGATGAGGCTGTGGCGGCCCTTGACGTATCAATTCAGGCGCAGATTCTGAATCTTTTTATGAAGCTTCGCGAGGAACTGGATTTGACCTACCTGTTTATCAGCCATGATCTCGGGGTGGTGGAACACATCAGCGACCGGATTGTAATAATGTATCTTGGACGGGTTGTGGAAATGGCAAAGACCGAAGAATTATTTGCAGGGCCAAACCATCCTTATTCTCAAGCCCTTTTGCGCGAGGTTCCCCGTCTTGAAAACCGGCGTTTCCGTTTCACGCCTGTCAAAGGAGAAATACCATCCCCTCTTGATCCGCCGTCAGGCTGCCATTTCCATCCCCGCTGTTCCCATGTTTCTGACCGTTGCCGCAGCGAGACGCCGGTGTTGAAGGAAATCACTTCTGGCCGGTGGTCTGCATGCCACCTTAATGATTAATATAGATGGTCATCACTGGTTGGGGTATATCAGAGACGTATAAGTCTGCAAGTTTTGATATACGGCCTGACTCACTGAAATTATAACAATTACATTGGTTAATATAAGAATACATTGCAGAAAATTCTCCATGTATTTTCAAGGGATGATGGCAGAATAATGATAAATCTTACAACACTTGAAAATATATACATAAATTATTTTCAGGTTTTGTTTTTTTTCTTGATTTCCACAATAACAACTGCTACTGTCTGAATATGGAAAATTCAGAGGAAATTTTCCATGTTTAACCCTTATCAGTTGTTATTGTGGAAATCAAGAAAAAAAACAAAAACCTGATAATAATTTATGTATATATTTTTAAGTGTTGTAAGATTTATCATTATTCTGCCATCCTCCCTTGAAAATACATGGAGAGTTTTCTGC
>JAAENI010000629.1 GCA_024224595.1 Hyphomicrobiales bacterium | reverse complement strand
ATCAATAAACATTTTCATCGTCTGAATGGGCGGTCGAGCTCCGTCCCGTTGCCCGGCAGGCAATGCTTCGCATTGCTGAGAGGGGGGCAAAATATGCAGATGCCTTCTTCAGGATCTCATTGGCTTGGCGCAGTTCACGGTTCTCGCGCTCCAGAGCTTTGAGGCGTGCCTTATCTTCGCCAGTCAATCCATTGCGTATCCCGGCATCACGTTCTGCCTGCTGACACCAAGCCCGCAAACTATCGCCTGAGCAGCCAAGCTTGGAAGCTATAGCCTTGTAAGCCGCATTATCGCTGGCGTAATTCGCACGGTTTTCTTTGAAAAGCCGAATGCCGCGAGCGCGGAATTCAGCCGTGTAGGTCGGTGTGTGTTTCTTCTGTGTCATAGGGTCCATCCTTAGAGAGTTTCACTCTCCGGTAAACCCGGGGCGGTTCAAACTCACGCTTGCCCTTTTTACCCATGCGGGCCTCCAGCAGTCGTCGCAGGGTGGCAAATACGCCCGGTAACTCCCAATCAACCAGAGGGGATGCCTGATCAAGCGCATTGGTCTTTTGTTCGATCAGCGCCAGATAATGCAATGGAGCGAAGGTTATATCTTTTAGTGGGATATTCTGCTTGTCACGTTCTTTAAGCTTATAAAATCGCTGACGTGCTTCTGTTGTCGCTTCCGCATCATCAACAGTACCCAAGCTCTCTGTGATATAGCGATTGCCAACCCTTGCCCTCATATACCAAATAGGCTTCTTCGTTACGTGCCTAACGAAAATAGCAAGGTTCTTATCTAATTCTCTGAAATCCAAATAGGATTTTGTCGTGTTTCGCATCTATGTAGTCCAAAATCTGCAACACCTTTGCAAAACACATTAACTGTAATCTATTTAATATCAAGCGCTTGCCAAACTCCTGCAAACGAAAAAAAGGGCTAGCATTGCTGCTAACCCCTTGATTTCTATATGCTTCCGGTCTAGCGTTTCGAGAACTGGAAGCTCTTGCGCGCCTTGGCACGTCCATATTTTTTGCGCTCAACTGTACGTGAATCGCGGGTAAGAAAGCCGCCTTTTTTCAATACCGCGCGTAATTCCGGCTCGTAATATGTAAGGGCTTTTGAAATGCCATGACGCACAGCACCAGCCTGCCCGGACAAACCACCGCCTTTGACAGTGGCAATGATATCATATTGTCCGTCGCGATTTGCGGCGAGAATTGGCTGCCTCATCACCATTTGCAAGACAGGGCGTGCAAAATATTTTTCGTATTCCTTGCCATTGATGATCACTTTGCCTGCACCGGGCTTTAACCACACACGGGCGATCGCATCTTTTCGTTTGCCGGTCGCGTAGGCGCGACCCTGTTCGTCAATTTTTTGCACATATGCTGGAGCATCCGGTTCTGTCGCCGCAATGTCAGCGTTTGGCGTTTCAACTACAGCAGCCTGGGCACCAATTGCAGCGCCCAGTTCTTCAAGGGAATTTATGTCTGCCATGATTTATGCACCCCTTTTGTTTTTAGAGTTCATTGAAGCGACGTCCAAAACTTCAGGGTTTTGAGCGGTATGTGGGTGTTCAGCGCCAGCATAAACACGAAGATTACCCAACTGCTTATTAGACAACGGACCGCCAGGCATCATACGCTGGATAGCTTTTTGCACAACACGTTCAGGAAATTTTCCTTCAATAATTGCACGTGCTGTGCGTTCTTTAATGCCGCCAGGATAACCGGTGTGCCAGTAGTATATTTTATTTTCGTACTTTTTACCGGTCAGCTTAACTTTATCCGCATTGATGATTATGACGTGATCGCCATCATCAACATGTGGTGTAAATGTTACTTTGTGCTTACCCCGCAAGCGGTTGGCAACAATGGAAGCCATTCGACCCAGGACTACATCCCTGGCATCGATCAGTATCCACTTTTTTTCAACCTCTGCAGGTTTCTGCGAGAAGGTAGCCATTTGGATAAATTCCTTGCAATTTCTGCTGTTGTTTACGGCGGGGCACCCTGCCCGTGACCGATCGTTCAAAAACCCGCCACCCAAAGAGGTCCAAGTTTCATTCAGGAGTGGTTATAGGGGAGTTGGAATTGACGTCAAGTAAAAATTTTGGAAGCCACCAAAATAAACACAACAAAATCAATTGGTTAAGTTGTAGGTATTATAATACCTAATAATTACCTGAGAATTATCATAAAACTGCCGCGTTAAATCCCTTCAACGCGGCAGTTTTCCAAATTCTGATCAACAATATGTTTAAATAATCTCAACCAACAAGGCGGCACCCATAGTTGTTACAGCAGTTGCCGATACGAATATGTTATAAACCAGCGAGAATTAATTATCCTCACCAGTTCTATGGATTACTTAAGGCTCTGATAGCAGGCTACCAAAGCACTGTTGCAGCTTGACCAATTGGAAACATTGCTTGAACTCCGAGCAACGGCATCGTTTACGTTGGTAGCAAAGGACATATTTGACCCATCTCTAAGGCAGGCTGAATATCCTGCATTACATGCCATCCAGCCATCGGCCATGCCAGCAGCCATTGTTGAAGTTGAAGCCACACCAATTGCAAGCGCTGCTGTCAGACCCAATGTTGTTACGAGTGTTTTCATATTAATTCCTTTATTACTATAATTACTAGAATTTCCAATCACCCCAATTCTGCCGCAAATCAAACAATATACTAGGCAAACCATCTATATATGCTGTTTGTATATTATGGACAGGCTACAGGTTAACGAGACTTTAACCCAAACTTTATACCGATACAATCTGAATGAACAAAATAAATTTGAACGGAATTTCGTCATATTATTAAATTACATGAGGAATGCAATTACCTGTGATGGTTTACAAGAATTACCGATAATCCAGATCTTGGGATATGTATTCCAGACTGAAGGTGGAATTTGACAAATTATTTTGATTGAATCTAGAAATAGACCAGACTTGATATATCCAAATTTTTTGGAGCGTGCCGAGAATTATGAGAATCGAATTCTTTCAAAGCAAATACAGATTATTGATGAAGTCGGGCGGGCTTTTGTTCTGTTTTTTTTTGGCATCATGCGTATCTTCCGCGGTGAAACCCACCGTACCAGAACCCGTGTCACCAAGCTTGCAGTTCTCGCTGAGTGAAGATGAGCAGCGCTCCAAGAAATTGCGTGAAGCAGCGATTGCTGAAATTCATGCAAAGGCAGAAGCGGCCCCACACAACGAACAAGCACCTGATAATGGATATCATCGCGCCGGAGAGACATCTCCACTGACACCTCAAGAAATTGCAGAAAAAACCAGTAAAATCAAGGCATCTTCAGGAGGAGTGCCGCCTGCAGAAACAGAGCAGGAAATTGCAGCAAGGCAACGCAAAATGAATGCTTTGCGCAGAAAAGGTCGCAACCATTATAATACAGCACTCAGAAATATAGAAACTGAATAAGCAGGACACTACCCTACTATTTCCTTGCAATTGGCACCTGCACAATCTGTAATTATTCCGGTCTGAATCATTCTGATGCCCTCGGCACCACCCTCTGACCCCGGTTCCAGGTGTTGCGAACTGGCTTTTCAGTGACCATTCAGTGACCATGTTGAAGTTTGTGTATCGCAGATTGAACGTCTTTCGTTCAAAAATACCGATGACAGAACTTTACCCGGGCACAGGATATTGCATCCAGCTAAAATGCTTTAATGAAAACGTGTTCATGAATCGTATTATTACAGCCAAGACAGCATCCTGAGCAGAGAAATCCTTGCGATATTGAATAATTTCTACAAAATCATAACTTGTTCGATGTTTCGGGTTGGACACTAGACCGTTTCTTGTTTACACGGAAGCATTTGATGGGCCAAGCCAGTTCACTCGGCAAGGCGCAAAACGCAGTGCGATCT
>JAAENI010000628.1 GCA_024224595.1 Hyphomicrobiales bacterium | reverse complement strand
CTATACAATGCCTAAATATTAGGCATTACTTACAAGCTATGAGATGAAATACCGGGCGCAATGCTGAATTGGTGTGGTGAAGCAAATTGATGATATTTTCCTGAATGGTATTTTGCGCGCCATTTACGTTTATTCTTTTTGCACAAATCATCATAGATTTATCCCCAATGATCTTTGAGGTCTTTAGTCACCCCAATGATCACTTCATTATGGCTGTGATCCCTGACGCCAGGGCGCGTTGACATTCAAGGTCATGGTCAGCCTTATATTTATTGGTTGAAAACATCTTCAGGATTTGTCTATCTTAAACTTGAAAACCAATGGCTGGGGAAACGGGTTCAATGGCATCTACAGATATCGATCATGCATTCATGGCGTCCGCATTAAGGGGAGCATCTTCTGATCCAACTTATGCGGGTGTATTGTCGTTCATGCGTCGCAAATATACCAAGAACACTGATGGCGCTGACGTTGTAGTGTGGGGAATTCCTTTCGATTCATCGGTCTCTCATCGACCGGGCACGCGTTTTGGCCCGCAGGCATTGCGGGCGGCTTCTGCGATATTTGACAATGATCCCCAATATCCGTTTTCCGCCGACCTGTTTGAGAAGATGAGCGTGATAGATTATGGCGATTGTCTTTTGGACTACGGGCGACCATGGGAGGTTGTCGAGCGGATTGAAAATGAAGCTAAGGCGATCTTGGACAGCGGCGCGTTCCTGCTTTCTATGGGTGGTGATCACTTTGTCACCTGGCCCCTGCTGAAGGCGCATGCAGAGCGATACGGCCCGTTGGCGCTGGTGCAATTTGATGCCCATCAGGATACCTGGGATGATGATGGAGAACGCATTGATCACGGTACATTCGTCGGGCGCGCCGTCAATGAGGGTATCATTGATCCGGCGAATTCGATTCAGGTTGGCATCAGGACCCATGCTCCCGATGATTTTGGTATCTCCATCATCCATGGTGATGAGTTGGAGGAAATGAACGCAGACGAAGTTGCAAAAGCAATTACTGCCAGTGTCGGGCAGCGCCCAATCTATCTGAGTTTTGATATCGATTGTCTTGATCCCGCATTTGCACCTGGCACCGGAACACCGGTATCGGGAGGCCCCAGTTCTGCCAAGATGCTGTCGATCATTCGTCGTCTGGGCCACCTCGATATCAAGGGCGCGGATGTTGTCGAAGTAGCGCCTGCCTATGACCATGCACAAATAACGGCTATTGCCGGTGCAACGGTGCTGATGTATATGCTGGGCTTGCGATCAGAAAAATTAAGAGAATAACCACTTCCTGTTGATAAAATGATTCAACTCCTTAATGCTCTGATTCAGATTCATAATTTCGCAGTAACGCATTGAAATAACACTATTTTAGCATGGCCTCATGACAGCAAGAATCTTTATTGACGGTGAACACGGGACAACCGGACTACAAATACGCGAGCGTTTGGGGGCGCGTGACGATCTTGACCTGTTGTCTCTGGCACATGGTGAGAGGCGCAGTCTCGAAGGCCGCACTCAGCTTTTGCGTGAAGCGGATATCGCTATTCTATGCCTGCCTGATAACGCTGCACGCCAGTCTGTTGAACTGGCTGTTGATGCGGGCACACGGATGATCGATGCCAGCACTGCACACAGAACTGCTGAAAACTGGGTGTTCGGATTTGCAGAGATTGTGCCTGGGCATAGTAAAAAAATTGCCAGCGCAAAGTATGTTTCAAATCCCGGTTGCTATTCAACCGGTTCCATTGCGTTGATTAATCCGTTGGTCAAATGCGGACTTATGAAATCAGATCATCCAATCACCATCAATGCTGTGTCAGGTTATTCGGGTGGTGGCAAAGGGCTTATTGCACAGATGGAAGACGATGGTGCCAATGATGCAATCTCTTCGTCATTCTTTTCTTATTCAATGGATTTGAATCATAAACATATTCCGGAGATCATTACACGTTGTGGTCTTGACCGCAGGCCGATTTTTACGCCCAGTGTAGGCCGCTTTGCGCAGGGCATGCTGGTCCAAATCCCGTTGTTCCTGGATGATCTTGGAAACAACACAAAGCGCGAAGATATCCATGAGATTTTTGCGAGCCATTATGAGGGCCAGGAATTTGTCAGTGTTGTCGGGTTTGATGAAAGTGACCTGATCAAAAGGCTGGACCCGGAAGAAATGGTCGGCAGCGATGAAATGAGGTTATTTGTTTTTGGTGCCAGGGACGGCAGAGAAGTCAATTTGATTGCTTCGCTGGACAATCTGGGAAAAGGCGCTTCGGGTGCCGCCGTTCAAAATCTTGATCTTATGCTTGGTTGCTAAAGTCCATAATACCACGGGGCCATTATGGTGAAGGTAATCCAGATCAAAATTACCAGTGGCCCACCTGCTTTAAAAAAATCAGAAAATCGGTAATTGCCTGGCCCCATGACCAGTAGATTGGTCTGATAACCCAATGGTGAGGCAAATGAGCAATTCGCCGCAAATATGACCGCATGAATAAACGGTATTGGAGAAACTCCCATTGAGGTGGCAATGCCAATAGCAATCGGTGTGAATAACAATGCGGTGGCATTGTTTGACAGCAAATTGGTCAAAACAGCGACGGTTAAAAATAATGCCGACAAAGTTACCACCGGACCAAATGATGCCAGTTGATCGACTATGATCTCGGCGAGAAAGGTCGCACCCCCGGTTTCACCCAGGGAAGTTGCCATGGCAATGCTGGCGGCGATCAATAAGACAATGCGCCTGTCAATAGTTCGGGCAGCCTGGCCGATGTTGAGGCAACCGTATAATATCATCGCCAGAGCGCCCAAGATTGCCGAAACCACAATTGGCAGAATTTCAAAGGCAGCGGAACCAACGACAGCAGCAAAGATTGCCAGCGCAATGTTTGCCTTGGTAAAAGAAACAATTGTTGACACTGAACCTTCTAACACCATCAGATCCCGGTCAAGGCGCAGGTTTCTGATATTTGCCCTGGTGCCGGCGATTAGAAACACATCTCCCGGCCGAAGTCTGATTTTGTCGCGCAGGTCTCGCTTCATGCGCTCATGACGTTGAACACCAACGATAAAACACCCTGTTTGATCGGTAAATTCTTCATCGACAATGTTGCGGCCTCCAAGACGAGAGGCAGGCGCTATTGCAGCTTCGGCCAGCATTTGATGATCACCTTGTGGATCAATATCAACCAGTTCTGTTACCTGTTCGCGGGTGCCGGCAAATTGGACAATATCATTGAGTTGCAGGATGATATCGTCAAACGGCGGTAAAATAATGCGATTTCCCCGCTTTATCAGTCGAATGGTTACGCCCTTCAGGGACGGGAACATGCCACTATGGCTGACTTCGCCCAGTAACTGATGGTGCTGGTGCAATTCAATTCGGGCGAGGAACTGAACACCGCTTCTGAATTTGTGTTTGATTATTTTCAGTGTAGGCCGATTGAGCGTCAGTGGAACGATCGCCAGAACATAGAAACTGCCGATCATTGCAAGAATCATTCCCGGGACAAAAAAGTCAAAAAATCCAATATTCATCTCGGTGCTTTTTGCAATCAAACCAGCAACAAGAAGATTGGTAGAAGAGCCGACCAATGTCATCATCCCACCCAGAATCGTGATGAAGGACAACGGCATTAACAATCGGCCAGCCCCGGGACCATAGCGGTTTGCAAGAGCGGCAACGATTGGAATAAACATCACGACGACGGGTGTATTGTTCAGGAAAGCACTCATGATTCCCGCGCCTATCAGACAAAGCCAAATAATGATCCTGGCTCGCGAACCACGTGTAGTTGAAAGGATTTGTGTTACGCCATCCAGCGCGCCTGACTGATGGAGACCCTGCCCTATTACCAGTAACGCCAAAATGGTAATCAGTGCTGTATTGGCAAACCCCGAAAGCAATTGCTGGGGACCGAGTAGATTATTGCCTGCGTCATCGAGAACCGGCACCAGATGAAAGAAAATGAGTAACGAGGCAATTGTTGCAAGTGAAACAACTTCAAGTTCTATCCAGTCGGAGGCGAACAGGATAATTGCCAAAGCGATAATCGCGAATGTCATCCACATCTGCATGAAATCAACGTAACACATCCAATTTGGACATGTCGTATTTTATTGTTTTAGAATTGCAGAGTATTTGGGATGGACTTGCTTCAATTACCAGCAATTGCGCCATGCAAACCACGCCAATGGATGATTGAATATCCTAACAATATAATTGCCCCCGCCTGATGGAAAAGAGCCCAACCCAGCGGAACCTGCAGTATTAAAGTGACAATACCCAATGCGGCCTGCAGCGATACCAAAGCCAGCAGAATTACAGAACGCCTTTTTTGAACAGTATTCGCCAGCGGGCTGAGGGATGCCAGAAAGTTGATGAATACCAGCGCTATCAGCGCATAGGCAAAAACACGGTGAGTGAATTGCACCAGTTTAATATTCTCGAAAAAGTTGACCCACCAGGGATCGATCACAAACAGGCTGTCGGGAATAATCGCACCATCCATCAATGGCCAGTCATTATAGGCAAATCCGGCGTTTAGTCCGGCAACCAGCGCCCCAAGGATTATCTGAAACAAAGTCGCCAGACTAATCGCCCCTGCCATATTTGATGCCGGTCGCCCTGTTGTGTTTTGATGATCATCGGCTAATCCTCTTGCCAACCACAATGCATAGGCAAATATGACGCATGCCAGAGTAAGGTGGACTGCCAATCTGTATTGACTCACATCCGTGCGCTCAACCAGGCCGGATGAGACCATCCACCAACCGATGAACCCCTGAATTCCACCCAGAACCAATAACAGCGCTAGTCGCGGCTTCAATTCCGGTTCCAACCGACCGGTAATCCAAAACAGAATAAACGGAATTGCAAAGGCAAATCCAATGATGCGGCCTAAGAATCTGTGGCTCCATTCCCACCAGTAAATAAATTGAAATTCACCAAGACTCATACCTTTGTTGAGCTGTTGATATTGCGGTATCAATTTGTATTTTTCAAATTCCACCAACCACTCTGCAGATGACAATGGTGGAAAAATCCCTAACAAAGGCTTCCATTCAGTGATCGAAAGCCCCGAATCCGTCAATCGTGTGGCTCCACCAACGATCACTATTGCGGCGACCAACGCACATATCAGATAGAGCCAGTAACGGACCAACTGCCTGTTTATTTCTCGTTGATCAGTAACAGGATCAGTATTCGTTGAATTTAGCGAGTTCATTTGGCACCAGCATTTGCAATTACAGAGCCACAAATGAACGAATGGCAATGACATAGCAAGGTAATACTCAATGGATCTGCCGATATCCTCAAATTTCTATTTCGCCGGATATCTTAGAGTCTGTTCAAGAATACACAACAGGGTTTG
>JAAENI010000627.1 GCA_024224595.1 Hyphomicrobiales bacterium | reverse complement strand
TCCAAGCTATCTGGTGGTCAATGCCGATGAATCTGAACCAGGCACCTGTAAAGACCGCGATATTATGCGGCACGACCCTCATACTTTGCTGGAAGGCTGCCTGATTGCAGGTTTTGCCATGAAAGCTCACCATTGTTATATTTATATCCGGGGTGAATTTATTCGCGAACGTGAGGCATTACAACGGGCAGTTGATGAATGTTACGAAGCCAAACTGATTGGCAAGGATAACAAGCATGGTTGGGATTATGATATTGTTCTTCATCATGGTGCAGGAGCTTATATCTGTGGTGAAGAAACTGCATTGCTTGAAAGTCTTGAAGGGAAAAAAGGCCAACCGCGCCTGAAACCGCCATTCCCGGCAAATGTCGGTCTTTATGGTTGCCCGACGACCGTTAACAATGTTGAGTCAATCGCGGTGACGCCGACAATATTACGGCGCGGCGCATCATGGTTCAATTCATTTGGAGCCGAGCGCAATTCGGGGACAAAGTTATTTTCGATATCCGGTCATGTTGAACACCCGTGTACGGTTGAAGAGGTGATGTCGATTCCATTTCGCGAACTGATTGAAACCCATTGTGGTGGCATTCGTGGCGGCTGGGATAACTTGCTGGCAGTTATACCCGGTGGCTCATCGGTGCGTTGTGTGCCTGGAGCTGATATCATTGACTGCCCGATGGATTTTGATTCACTGATGGCACATAAATCCGGTCTGGGCACGGCAGCAGTTATCGTCATGGATAAATCAACAGATATTGTACGTGCAATTGCCAGACTGGCTTATTTTTACAAGCACGAAAGTTGCGGTCAGTGTACGCCGTGTCGTGAGGGAACTGGCTGGATGTGGCGTGTATTGACACGCATGGCCGATGGGCGCGCCGAGAAAAGAGAAATTGACATGTTGCTGGAAGTATCAAAACAGGTTGAAGGTCACACAATCTGTGCTTTAGGTGATGCAGCCGCATGGCCTGTGCAGGGATTAATCACCCATTTCAGGCATGAAATTGAACGCAGAATTGATGATTATTCCTGTCGCTCGTCCTCTGAAGGGGCTGTAAGTGACAAAGTGTTGGAGGCGGCGGAGTAGGGCCATGGCAAAAATAGTCATAGATGGTAATGAAATCGAGGTGCCTGACCATTATACCTTGCTGCAGGCCTGCGAGGCTGCAGGTGCAGAAGTGCCACGCTTTTGTTTTCACGAACGTTTGTCAATTGCAGGCAATTGCCGCATGTGCCTTGTTGAAGTCAAGGGCGGCCCACCCAAACCACAGGCCAGTTGTGCTGTGGGTGTGCGCGATTGTCGCCCCGGGCCCAATGGTGAACCACCCGAAGTATTGACCAAATCGTCGATGGTGAAAAAAGCCCGGGAAGGGGTGATGGAATTTTTGTTGATCAACCATCCATTGGATTGTCCAATTTGCGATCAGGGTGGTGAATGTGATCTTCAGGATCAGGCAATGGCCTACGGGATCAATAAAGACCGGTTTAGCGAAAACAAACGCGCCGTTACGGATAAATATATCGGCCCACTTGTGCGCACCAAAATGACCCGCTGTATTCATTGTACCCGTTGTGTACGCTTTACAACAGAAGTTGCCGGTATATCAGAACTGGGTCTTTTGGGGCGTGGTGAAGATGCACATATCGCAACCTATCTCGAAAATGCGCTGACCAGTGAATTGCAGGGAAATGTCATTGATCTTTGTCCAGTCGGGGCGCTGACTTCGCGCCCTTATCAAGACAGCGCCAGACCCTGGGAGCTTAACAAGACCGAGAGCATTGATGTGATGGATGCGGTTGGTTCCAATATTCGTGTTGATACACGCGGTCGCGAAGTGATGCGGATTATGCCTCGCTTAAACGAATTAGTGAACGAAGAATGGATTTCTGATAAATCCCGTTTCATCTGGGATGGATTAAGAACCCAACGCCTGGATCAGCCCTATGTTCGGGTAAATGGCAAACTGGTGGCTGCAGGCTGGAATGAAGCGTTTGATGCCATCAAGTCCAGACTGGCAGTGACAAAGCCTGCAAAAATTGGTGCCATTGCCGGCGATATGGCCAGCGTTGAAGATATGTTTGCGCTTAAATTGCTGATGAATTTACTGGGTTCAGCAAATTACGATTGCCGTGAACCTGGTAATGTACTCGATCCCGCTGCTGGCCGGGCCAGCTATCTGTTTAATACGACGATTGATGGCATCGAGGATTCAGATGCAATGTTGATTGTCGGCGCTGATCCACGCATTGAAGCATCTATTCTTAATGCCAGAATTCGCAAGCGCTCAAAATCAGGCGATTATCCCGTTGGTGTAGTTGGTGAAACCAGTGATCTGCGTTATAAATATACGCCTTTGGGCACCGGTGCTGATGTTATCAGGGATCTGCTATCGGGCAAAAACAAATTTGCAGCTAGATTGAAGAGAGCCCAAAAGCCGATGATTATTATCGGGCAGGGTGCATTAAATCGTTCAGACAGTGCTGTTTTGCTGGCCAATGTTGCTGAACTCGCTGTGATGGTCAAGGCAATAACAAAAGACTGGAATGGGTTTAACATCCTACATAATGCTGCCGCGCGTGTCGGCGGTCTGGACATCGGGTTTGTGCCCACCAAAGGCGGGAATGCGACGGCTCAAATCGTCAAATCATCAGAATTGACATTTTTGCTGGGTGCAGACGAACTGGATATGAATACCCTTAGTGGTTTTGTTGTTTATATCGGCACCCATGGTGACAAGGGTGCCCATCGTGCCGATGTGATATTGCCTGCATCCACATATACAGAAAAATCCGGCATTTACGTGAATACGGAAGGTCGCGTCCAAATGGGTAATCGCGCCGCCTTTGCACCTGGTGATGCGAAGGAGGACTGGGCGATATTCAGAGCACTTTCTGCGGTTCTGGGTAGTCCCTTGCCATTTGATTCACTGGAGCAATTGCGCGAGTTGTTATTTGCAGAATTTCCTCACCTGATGCGGCTTGGCGATGTATTGCCCGCAGATAGTGATGAAATCAGTGCACTGGCAAAGAAAACAGGCAAACTCAATAGGCGGCCACTAAAAAGTTCAGTGGAAGATTTCTATTTGACTAACCCGATTACCCGCGCTTCTTCAGTGATGGCTGAGTGTTCGGCACTCGCCTCGGGTAGAAATATCAAGATAATGGATGCTGCAGAATGAGCAAGGTTATGAAACGGAATAAATACTAATGGACCAGTTCATTGATACCTATTTGATCCCTGGCGTGATCATGATTGCTCAGAGCCTTTTGCTGCTGGTGGCTTTGCTGTTGTTCATCGCCTATGTCCTGTATGCGGATCGCAAGATTTGGGCGGCTGTACAGATGAGGCGCGGACCCAACGTTGTTGGACCATGGGGTTTGTTTCAATCTTTTGCCGATATGTTGAAATTCGTATTCAAAGAGCCGGTGATTCCGTCAGCATCTTCCAAAGTAGTGTTCTTATTGGCTCCTCTGGTATCGGTCACATTGGCTCTTGCTGCCTGGGCTGTCATTCCTGTTGCTGAAAACTGGTCGGTTGCCAGTATCAATATAGGCATCTTGTATGTCTTTGCCATATCCTCACTGGAAGTCTACGGCGTCATTATGGGTGGCTGGGCATCGAATTCCAAATATGCATTCCTGGGAGCGCTTCGCTCAGCAGCCCAGATGATCTCTTATGAAGTCTCGATCGGGTTTGTCATCATTACTGTGCTTTTATGCGTCGGATCATTGAACCTGACCGATATTGTACTAAGTCAGCAGGATGGCTTTGGAACCAAGCTTGGCTTGACCAATTCATTTCTTGATTGGCATTGGCTGTCTCTGTTTCCGATGTTCATTATCTTTTTCATTTCCGCCCTTGCTGAAACCAACCGACCGCCATTTGATCTGCCTGAAGCTGAATCCGAACTGGTTGCTGGATTTATGGTCGAATATGGCTCGACCCCGTACATGATGTTCATGCTTGGCGAATATGCAGCTATTGTGCTTATGAGCGCTCTGACAACCATATTATTTCTGGGGGGCTGGTTGCCACCAATTGACTTGGCACCGTTCAACTGGATACCGGGAATTTTCTGGTTTGTCGGAAAAACCGCCATGGTGTTTTTCATGATTTCGCTGGTGAAGGCATTTGTACCGCGATACCGCTATGACCAGTTGATGCGTCTGGGCTGGAAGGTATTCCTGCCGATATCATTGTTCATGGTGTTTTTGACAGCATTGGTGTTGCAAGTAACCGGCTGGGCTGCGTAGGAGGGTAATATGGGTATTTCACAAGCAGCAAAATCTCTTCTTCTGAAGGAGTTTGTCGGCGCAATATTTTTGTCGATGCGTTATTTTTTCGCCAAAAAATCGACCCTCAATTATCCTTTCGAAAAGGGCCCTGTTAGTCCTCGTTTTCGAGGTGAACATGCTTTACGCCGTTATCCCAACGGCGAGGAGCGCTGTATCGCTTGCAAGCTTTGTGAAGCGATTTGCCCGGCGCAGGCGATCACAATTGAGGCTGGTCCACGGGGCAATGATGGCACCCGACGCACCGTTCGTTATGACATTGACATGGTTAAATGCATCTATTGTGGTTTTTGCCAGGAGGCCTGCCCGGTTGATGCCATTGTCGAAGGGCCCAATTTTGAGTTCGCCACAGAAACACGTGAAGAACTGTATTACGACAAAGACAAATTGCTGAATAATGGTGATCGTTGGGAACGTGAATTGGCGCAGAATCTGCGCATAGACGCGCCTTACCGATAGGAACAAAAGAAGATGATATTAACTGCATTATTTTTCTATCTGTTTGCAACAGTGACGATTGGCGCTGCATTCATGGTTATCACGGCACGAAACCCGGTTCATGCCGTATTGTTTCTGATATTAGCGTTTGTGAACTCTGCCGGACTGTTCATGCTGGCGGGCGCTGAATTCCTGGCATTGCTGCTGATTGTGGTTTATGTCGGGGCGGTTGCAGTATTGTTTCTATTTGTAGTGATGATGCTGGATGTGGATTTCGCAGAATTGCGCGCTGGTTATCTGGATTATTTACCGATTGGTGGCGTCATCGGCCTGATTGTACTGACAGAATTGTTATTGGTTGTGGGGAGCTGGATAGTGGCTCCGGGAGCAATTGGTGAGCCGATGCAACCGATACCGGATATGGACAAGATTTCAAATATCCGGGCTTTGGGTGATTTATTGTATACACGATATGTCTTTTTCTTCCAGATCGCGGGAATGGTGCTTCTGGTGGCAATGATCGGAGCAATTGTTTTGACCTTGCATCACAAGGAAAAAGCAAAACGCCAAAATATTGGTGCCCAGGTTGCCCGAAATCCAGCGACTGCCATTGAAGTTATCAAGAATGTAAAACCCGGACAGGGTTTGTAGGGGCTGCAAATGGAAATTGGAATATCACATTTTCTAACGGTAGGGGCAATTCTCTTTACCATAGGAATGCTTGGCATTTTTCTAAACCGGAAGAATATCATTATCATTTTGATGTC
>JAAENI010000626.1 GCA_024224595.1 Hyphomicrobiales bacterium | reverse complement strand
GAAGGTGTTTGTACAATCGAGATCAAATCCGGCTATGGGCTGGATCAGGAAAATGAACAGAAAATGTTACGGGCGGCACGACAGATTGCTCATAAACGCGCAGTCTCAATCAGCACCAGTTTTCTTGGTGCGCATGCTATTCCGGCAGAATACAAAGATAATGCTGACGCCTATATTGATAACGTGTGTATCCCGGCATTGAATGCGGCCCATCAAGAGGGTCTGGCAGATGCGGTTGACGGTTTTTGTGAAGGAATTGCATTTTCTCCAAAACAGATTGAGCGGGTATTTGATGTAGCAAAGGCGCTGGGGATACCGGTTAAACTGCACGCTGAACAATTATCAAACCTTGGCGGAGCCGTTCTTGCCGCAAAATATAATGGTCTATCTGCTGATCATCTCGAGTACCTTGATGAAGCAGGTGTTGTGGCAATGGCAGATGCTGGCGTAGTCGCGACGATATTACCCGGTGCATTTTACACATTGCGAGAAACCCAATATCCACCCGTTGATCTTTTGAGAAAGCACAACGTGCCCATTGCAGTTGCCACGGATTGCAATCCTGGTTCTTCGCCACTTTCTTCAATCCTGTTGACAATGAACATGGCCTGCACGCTGATCAGGCTGACACCTCAGGAAGCGCTGGCAGGTGTAACGTGCAATGCGGCGCTGGCTTTGGGCTACAATGACCGCGGAACGCTTGAAGCTGGAAAACGCGCCGATCTGGCGATTTGGAATATTGAGCATCCCGGGGAATTATCATACCGCATTGGTTTTAATCCTTTGTATCAACGAGTTTTTGGCGGCGCATCATGAGTAGAATTGTTCTCAACCCCGGCCAGATGAAACTGGCACAGTTGGAAGAGATTTATCATTCAACCGGTCCTGTTTACCTTTCTGATAGCGCCCAACCTGCAATTTCAAAGGCCGCAGAAAAGATTGAACGAGCTGTTAATTCAGGTGAAGCAATTTACGGTGTCAACACCGGCTTTGGAAAACTCGCAAGTGTCAAGATTCCAGGTCATGATACCGCAAAACTGCAACGAAATCTGGTCCTTTCCCATGCCAGCGGTGTGGGTGAGAAAACAGAAACCAGAATTGTTCGTTTGATGATGGTACTGAAACTATTGTCATTGGGGCGCGGAGCCTCAGGCGTTCGCCTGCAAATTGTTGAAATCATTCAGGCGATGTTAGAGAACGGCGTAACCCCGGTTGTGCCTGCTCAGGGATCGGTTGGTGCATCTGGCGATCTTGCACCCCTGGCCCACATGGCAGCAGTGTTCATTGGCGAAGGTGAAGCTGAAATCAACGGCACAATAATGCCAGCGATTGAGGCTCTGAACAGTGCAGGTATCAAACCGGTGGAACTGGCGGCCAAGGAAGGTCTTGCACTGATCAATGGAACACAATTTTCCTGTGCCTATGCACTTGCAGGTTTATTTCATGCCTGGTCCAGTGCCCAGAATTGTACGGTGACAGCAAGTCTGGCGACTGATGCTATCATGGGTTCAACAGCGCCCTTGCAGCCAGAAATTCATGCGCTTCGTGGTCACCGTGGCCAAATCGAGGTAGCAGCTGGCATGCGCTCCCTGATGGCTGGATCGCAGATTCGCGAGAGCCACCGCGAAGGTGATGCCCGTGTACAGGACCCCTATTGCATCCGCTGCCAGCCTCAGGTAACTGGCGCCTGCGTTGATTTACTTCGTCAGGCTGGACGCACGCTGGAGATTGAAGCCAACGCTGTGACTGACAATCCGCTTGTTCTGACAGATGCGGATATGATCGTATCAGGCGGCAATTTTCATGCTGAACCGGTTGCCTTTGCCGCTGATCAGATTGCCCTGGCTATAGCCGAAATCGGTGCGATCTCGCAGCGTCGGATCGCTTTGATGGTTGACCCCAATCTGTCTTTTGATTTACCTCCGTTCCTCAGCCGTAATCCTGGTCTCAATTCCGGATTTATGATCGCAGAAGTGACAACTGCTGCTTTAATGAGTGAAAATAAACACTTAGCAAACCCTTGCTCAACTGATTCTACACCAACAAGTGCTAATCAGGAAGACCATGTTTCGATGGCGGCTCATGGTGCCAGACGATTGGTGCGCATGAACGAAAACCTGAGCAATATATTGGCGGTCGAATTGTTATGTTCGGTACAAGGAATGGAGTTCCGCGTTCCGTTAAAAACCAGCCCATCATTAACTTCAGTGATGGGCCTGGTGCGTGAAAGCGTACCCGTTCTTAATGATGATCGATATATGGCCCCGGACCTCGCCAAAGCTGCCGCTCTGATCAAATCCGGCGATATTATTACATCGTGCGGAAAATCCCCGTTGGATGAATTGGGAGATTTCTAGTGGAAATACTTGAGGTAATCCAGGGCGATAGCCCACTGATCTTAGCGATGCCCCATACCGGTACCCGGGTGCCTGAAGGTGTATTGAATCATCTGAATGAGGCCGGCAAAACGCTCAGGGATACGGATTGGCATATCGAGAAGTTATATCAGGGACTGATGCCAGATGTCACAATCGTTCGTGCGTTGTTTCATCGCTATGTTATTGACGCCAATCGTGCGCCATCGGATGAAAGCCTTTATCCTGGGCAAAACACCACTGGCCTTTGCCCGACTACTGATTTTGATGGCAATACAATCTATCTGGATGGACGGGAGCCGGCACCAGAAGAAATTGAATCTCGCCGCAATGAGTTTCATGCGCCCTATCACCAAGCAATCGCCAAAGAAATCAAACGTGTTCATGCACGACACGGTGTTGCCATATTATATGACTGCCATTCTATCCGTTCTGTTATTCCATTCCTGTTTGAAGGCAAACTGCCTGACTTCAACATCGGCACCAATAACGGCACCACTTGTGCAAAATCCATGGAAATCAGTACCTCTGACATTTGTTCCAGTGCGCAAGGGTTTTCATCAACCCTGAATGGAAGGTTCAAAGGCGGGTGGACCACTCGCAATTATGGACGGCCGGACAATAATATTCACGCGATCCAGATGGAACTTGCTCAAAGCACGCATCTTGCAAGTGAAGAATTGCCCTTTGATTATTCACCTCAAATCGCCGCCAAAATACGCCCTCACCTCAAAAGCATTCTTGAGGAATTAACCAGTCAGGCCTTAAAAATTTCGAAGAAAGGTTAGAGCATTGTCAATTGATCCACGTAAAAATACCCGAGATGTATTCCCCCCAACCGGCCCGGAAATTACTGCAAAATCCTGGCTGACCGAAGCGCCGATGCGAATGTTGATGAATAATCTGCATCCTGATGTGGCTGAAAACCCCCATGAACTGGTTGTCTATGGCGGTATTGGTCGGGCAACACGGACATGGGCTGATTTTGACAAGATTGTTGCGACCTTAAAAACACTTGATGATGATCAGACATTGCTGGTCCAATCAGGCAAACCTGTTGGGGTGTTTACCACCCACAAAGATGCACCACGGGTGCTAATTGCCAATTCCAATCTTGTACCGCACTGGGCCAACTGGGACCATTTCAATGAGCTGGATAAAAAGGGCCTTGCCATGTACGGGCAAATGACGGCCGGATCATGGATTTATATTGGCACACAGGGCATTGTTCAGGGTACTTTTGAAACGTTTGTTGAAGCAGGCAGGCAACATTATGACGGTGATCTGTCCGGGCGTTGGATACTGACCGCCGGCCTTGGCGGCATGGGCGGTGCGCAGCCTTTGGCGGCGGTGATGGCGGGTGCCTGTTGTCTGGCGGTCGAATGTGACCCCAGCCATATCGATTTTCGAATTCGCACTGGATATCTCGATGAAAAAACCGATAGCCTTGAGGAAGCGTTGGCGATGATTGACGGCTGGACAAAAGCCGGCAAAGCCAAATCCGTCGGCCTGCTGGGCAATGCGGCCGATATTTTTCCAGAACTTGCAGCCAGAAATATCAGACCGGATATGGTCACCGACCAGACTTCAGCCCATGACCCAATCAATGGCTACCTGCCGCAAGGCTGGAACCTTGGTGAATGGAATGAAAAACGTGAATCCGATCCAAAATCCGTAGAAGCCGCGGCGCGTGCATCAATGAAAATACATGTGGCGGCGATGGTTGAATTCTGGAACCGGGGAATTCCTACACTCGATTATGGTAATAACATCAGGCAGGTTGCCAAAGATGAGGGTCTGGAAAATGCTTTCGCCTTTCCGGGTTTTGTTCCCGCCTATATTCGTCCGTTATTCTGTCGCGGTGTTGGCCCCTTCCGTTGGTGTGCACTGTCCGGTGATCCGGAGGATATCTATAAAACCGATCAGAAAGTTAAAGAACTCATTCCCGATGATGATCATTTGCACAAATGGCTTGATATGGCTCGCGAGCGAATTTCATTTCAGGGGCTACCTGCACGAATTTGCTGGGTTGGTCTGGGGCAACGCGATAAACTGGGTCTGGCCTTTAATGAAATGGTGCGCAGCGGTGAATTATCAGCACCAATCGTCATTGGACGTGATCATCTGGATTCCGGGTCGGTTGCTTCGCCAAATCGAGAGACAGAAGCGATGAAGGACGGTTCCGATGCGGTATCCGACTGGCCTTTGCTCAATGCCATGCTGAATTGCGCATCGGGGGCGACCTGGGTTTCAATTCACCATGGTGGTGGGGTGGGAATGGGATTTTCGCAACATTCAGGCATGGTGATTTGTTGCGATGGCACAGATGACGCAGCGCGGCGGATTTCACGGGTGTTGTGGAATGATCCGGCAACAGGCGTCATGCGCCACGCTGACGCAGGTTACCAAATCGCCATTGATTGTGCGAAAGAAAACCAATTGAATTTGCCTGGCATTATTCGAGAATAAATTATACTGAATAAACGTTTGAACAAGAATTACCATGGGCAACCTCGTTTCGGGAGAATTTGATGAGCCAACAATATGATGCCGTTGTCATTGGAGCGGGAATAATAGGCGCCTGCACTGCATTTGAAATGGCAAAAAGTGGCTGGAAAACCCTGTCCATTGATAAACTGCCGCAAGCCGGTTACGGCTCAACATCGGGCTCATGTGCTATTATCAGAACTTATTATTCAGCATTTGAGACTTGTGCTCTGGCTTATGAAGGCTGGCACTACTGGAAAGACTGGAAGGATTATGTAGGTGTTGAAGATCAATCGGGGATGATCAAATATCACGATACGGGTTGTCTGGTGATCAAGACCAAACACAACCATTATCTAAAACGTGTCTGCGAAATGATGGACCAGATCGGCTGCGCCTATAAAGATGTGCCCTCAGACAAAATTGCCGATTTTATGCCCGGTGCAGATACACGTTCCTACCATCCGGCAAAAGTCATCGATGATGTAGGCTTTGGTGAACCAACCGGAGGAACCGTAGATGGCGCGATATTCTTTCCCAATGGCGGCTATGTAAATGACCCAAAATTGAGTGCGCACAATGCCCAGCAGGCGGCACAGGAATATGGTGCACAATTCAGATTTAATACCACCGTCACCAAAATACTGAAAGAAAATGACCGCATCAGTGGTGTTGAATTATCCGATGGCTCAATCATCAAAACCAGAGTTGTGGTGAATGTTGCCGGGCCCCATTCGAGCAAAATCAACGATATGGCTGGTGTCAGCGCAACGATGAAAATGTCTACCCGGGCATTGCGTCACGAAGTTGCCCATGTCCCTGCCCCGAATGGCTTTTCTGAAGAAACGGGTATTGTCTATTCTGACAGCGATATCCAAACCTATACCCGCCCTGAAAGCGGCAATAATATTCTGATTGGCTCTGAAGATCCGGAATGCGATGAAAAAGAATGGGTTGACGATCCGGATAATTATGATCTCAATTTTTCTACTCAGTGGAAGACGATGGTGATGCGCGTGGGACAGAGATTTCCCACCCTTGGAATACCCGATACGGCCAGCGGTGTTGTTGCACTTTATGATGTGTCTGAAGACTGGATGCCGATTTATGACAAAAGCGACTTGCCCGGTTTCTACATGGCCTGCGGAACCAGCGGAAACCAGTACAAAAACGCTCCCGTTGCTGGCAAAATCATGACAGCGCTGATCGAGGCCTGCGAGAATGGCCATGATCACGATGCTGATCCGCTGGTCTTTCATCTTGAACATATCAACAAAGATATTTCGCTTGAATTCTGTTCACGCAATCGCGAAATCAACAAAGATTCCAGTTTTTCTGTGATTGGGTAGCTAGTGAATTGATTGCTGTGTTGATAACAGTCCGAATGGTTTCCAACATTGGGCAACAGGTTGTCATGTGACTCCAATGCCAAGTGATTACGGTGGATTACGGTAATGATAACCCAAACTATTGACTAACCTGTTCTGCCCAAATACCTTCCCCTATTGTCCGTGTCGTTGGTCCTGACTTCCCGCATCATGTTACCCAGTGTGGAAACAGACGTGAGTATGTATTTTTCGATAGTTTCGGTTCACGGTAACGCCATGGTAACGCAGCTCTCGAATTCCATCAGGGCCAGCGGTCAAATACCCCGCGCAAAAAGGCCGTATAGATGATCAGCAAACCCAACGCCAAAAACTTCAAAAAAACTTTGCAATCAAAGGGGCGTCCCTAGAAGACAGTGACCGTAACTCCGTTCACGCTTGATAATACAAGGTGGAAAATAATTATTTGAACTTGAAGGGTAGAATGTTAGGGCGTCAAAAATTGCTTGATTTCGTGCATTGGGATCATCGTGTCACTGCCACCACCGTCAATTGCTCGCCGCCAAAAGTATTGCTGCTTTTGCCAACTGTTACAATTTGAATCAAGTCAAGGCTTTTTCGCGCATGGTTTATTAAATCATCCCCGGTAATACTATGTTTTTGTCAGGGGGTTCCATGAAAAAGATTGTCATAACTGTTATATTTGCATCGCTTGGTTTTTCATCAGCTTCAGCGCTACCGGTTTTCAACTGGGAACAATTCAAAGATGTTAGTTACAAGGGTGTGATACAGGTAAGAGCCAAGGGCGCTAAAGCCCATCATCGGGCTCGAAAGGCGAAGCGGGCACAAACACAAGCCAATCGCCAGGCAAGGCATGCTGTACACAAGGCCAAAAAACTTCAGCGATTGGAAAACCGAAAAGCTCGTATTGAAGCGCGTATTGATAAATTGCAATAGAATTACGGAAACAGTAACCGAAACTATTGCTTACCTCTTCAGTCCAGTTACCCTCCCCTGTGGCCCGTGTCGTTGTTCCTCACTCCCCGCATCATGTTACCCAGTGTGGAAACATACGTGAGCATGTATTTTAAGATAGTTTTGTTTGCTGTCACCGCTGCCAGCAAGCGCCCTATTCAGCAGCCTCGCGCGATGGCAATACCCAGTCGGCTCGCGGAAAATGACAGGTATAACCGGTAGGATATCGTTGTAAATAATCCTGATGTTCCGGTTCTGCCTGCCAAAAATCGGCTACCGGTTCGACTTCAGTGACCACTTTCCCCGGCCACAGGCCTGAGGTATTTACTTCATCAATAGTGCGCAGAGCTTCTTTTCGCTGCTCATCATTTGTATAATATATGGCAGAACGATAGGAGGCACCAACATCATTGCCCTGACGATTGATTGTCGTTGGGTCATGGATTTGGAAAAAAAGCTCAAGGATATTTCGATAGCTGATGATGTTACTGTCAAACAGCACTTCAATGCCCTCTGCATGTGTTTCATGATTGGCGTAGGTGGCATTTGGCACGTCACCGCCGGTATATCCAACGCGCGTGCGGGTTACACCCTTCAATTTGCGAATGAGGTCCTGCATTCCCCAAAAGCAACCGCCTGCCAAAACTGCGCGTTCGTATGCCATAGCTAAACCTTTTCTACCTGGCTGATAAATTCATCATAACCTTCTTTCTCCAGATCATCCAGATGCACAAATCGTAATGACGCAGAGTTAATGCAATAACGTAATCCGCCCTGGTCTTGCGGTCCGTCCGGAAAAACATGACCGAGATGGCTGTCGCCATGGGTTGAACGCACTTCAGTGCGTTGCATTCCGTGTGTTGTGTCGGTTAGCTCATTGATATTATCTGGCTGGACAGGCTTGGTAAAACTTGGCCACCCGCATCCCGATTCAAATTTACTGGATGAAGCGAACAATGGTTCACCTGATACAATATCAACATATATGCCCGGTTCATTGTTATGAAGATATTCGCCGGTGCCCGGCCGTTCCGTCCCACTTTCCTGTGTCACTCGATATTGTTCTGCCGATAGCGCGGATATTGCCTCATTTGATTTAATATATCTGCTCATTAATTTTCCAATACCATTGGTGGATAACCATAAGATGGTGGTAGTGTGTCTATAGTTCAATTAACCTAGGCATAGTTTTGATTTCCTTTAATTGGGCATCCTGCCATATTTCTCAGTCATTTTTCACACTTGATGAAGTACTGCAACAGTCGGGACCCGATGTTGCGTTATTGCATGTGACAGATATGAAATAATTCAGAAAATTGGGTTTGCCGGATTTCTTTTGGTATTCGCCATGTTTGCCTCTTGATATCAATCAATGGTTTTTCAGGCTGTTTTTACTGAAAAACCCAAACCCGCCACGACCCATCAAACCGCACAGTGATGTTTGGCCACCTCATATGGGGGGATTGTATCTATAATGCGAACCTTGCAGTTTGAAGGTGAGGTTATTGTTGATTCATCGGCCGATTGATCACTTTCACAAATAATTGAAAAACAAGGAATTGAGGCTGACAGATGAACACCAACACAATGGGAATGTTTTCAAAAGAGATCACCTCAATAACAACTTATGCCATCTCCAGTTTTGGTGGAGCATATGTGACCACAAAAAATTCAAAACAAACCAAGACTATTTTCAGGAGCATTTGATGAAAAGTCGAAGAAGAACTACCCGATATGATTGCAGCCTGCCAGCCAATCTCGAATACAAATCTGGTTCCGTCTCATGCACGATCAAGGACCTTTCAAGTGGGGGCCTTTCCATAGCAATATCTTCGTTTCTGCGTATTGAAATTGGTGAACAAGTGACCATCGTTCAAAATGATTTGGGTAAAATGGCAGGCAGTGTGAGATGGGTTAGGATGGGAACATCTGGAATGAGGCTTGATCAAAATCTGACAGGGTTAAACATGTTTTCAGTGATAAAAATAAATTCATCGAAGATGCTGCCTAAACTCTCAACGAATGCCAGCATCACACCTCAACAACAGGAGTAGGCCAGGCGGGGGTGGATGAACTTATACATCACTTGTCGCAACCATCACCCGGCGACAAATTCTGCCCTATGCATTCCGTCTTTTGGATTAGAATGTTCCGTATATTCCAAGTCTCACTATTGCTCAGTCTCTGGTTTACGCTGGTAATAAGTCTTTGTTTTTATTCAGAATATAAAAAACTAACCTCACCCAAAATTCATAGTTCAGGCCTTAGTACATATGCTGGCCACCATTGATGGAAATTGTTGAACCGGAAATAAATTTCGAATCTTCGCGAGCCAAAAACCACACGGCGCGGGCAATTTCCTGGGAATCACCAAGGCGACCAATGGGAATGGTTGAGACAATTTTTTCCAGAACATTTTCGGGAACTGCAGCCACCATGTCTGTTGCCACATAACCAGGTGCGACCGTATTCACGGTAATGCCGTATCGTGCGCCTTCCTGCGCCATTGCTTTGCCCATACCAATTACACCGGCTTTAGCAGCACAATAATTAACCTGTCCGTACTGGCCTGCCTGGCCATTGACCGATGAAATATTAACAATACGACCGAAGTTTTCCTGAAGCATCATCTCCCAACAGGCTTTCGACATGTTAAAAACTGATGTCAGGTTGGTCTGAATGACAGCCATCCAGTTATCATAGGTCATCTTTTTCAGGGTGCCGTCACGGGTAATTCCGGCATTGTTTACCAGAACTGTGACCTTGCCGTGTTTTGCAGAAATATCGCTCACCGCTTTGCCACAGGCATCAAAATCTGACACATCCCACTGATATGCGGGGATGCCGGTTTCCTCGCTAAACTTTGCCGCTGCGGCGGTATCACCACCATATCCGGCCACAACATTATATCCGCGCTCTTTCAGGAGTTCACATATTCCGCGACCAATCCCCCTGATGCCGCCGGTAACCAGCGCAGTTCTTTCATTTTCCTGTGGCTCTTGTGAATCCATTGATTATCCCTTTGTTGACTGAGTTAGCCTGTCTTGCACAAGCCTATTACAATTTTGCGCGAGACAGCATCATTTCATTAGTGAATAGTACGAGTGTAGACAGCATACAACAGGCAAATAACAAGTAAATCGAACACTTGGGCGAAGCAGATCCATGCCCCCCAACCTCGTCGAATACCCTGTTTTAATTTCAGTTGAAAAATTATTTTGCAAATTTGTCAATGAAATCAAGGACGATCGGGCGGATATCGCGACGCCATGCCTTACCACTGAAAATACCATAATGACCGGCATCGGGTGCCAGATGGCTTTGCTTTTGGCTGTCATCCAGACCGGTCAGCAGTTTCAATGCTGCCGAACACTGCCCGGGTGCGGAAATATCATCGCGTTCGCCCTCAACGGTTAGCACAGCAGTGTTGGAAATTTTTCCAATATCGACCTGGTGTCCATTGACTATAAATACATTCCTGGCTACTTCCCGGTCTTTGAAAATTCGTTTGACCGTCGACAGATAGAATTCTTCAGTCATATCGAGCACTGCCAGATACTCATCGTAAAACAGATTATGCCTGTCGTGTTCAGCATCGCGGCCACGGGCAACGGCGAATATCTGGTCGCGATAAGCCTGAAAATGGGTCTGCCAGTTCATCGAGATAAATGATGCCAGCTGCATGGCCCCGGGATAGACAGATCTTCCAATACCGGCAAATCCACTGCCAACCTGGGTTATGGCGAGATTTTCCAATTGCCCCATAGTGATGGTGCGTCCAAAATCAGTAACCTCGGTCGGGTTTGCCGCCGGATCGATCGGTCCTCCTATCAAAGTCAAGGTTTTTGGTTGACGTTCTGGATGGATTTCAGCCAGATAAGCGGTCGCAGCAAGCGCAAGCGGTGCCGGTTGGCAAACAGCTATGACATGTAAATCACTACCCAGATGCTCCATGAAATCAAGCAGATAAAGCGTGGCATCCTCGATATCAAACTTACCTTTTGACAGTGGCACGTCACGGGCATTTTTCCACTCGGTGACGAATACATCACAATCGGGAAGCAGAGACACAACGGTTTTTCGTACCAGCGTTGCGTGGTGCCCGGATAATGGCGCGATCAGCAGAATATGGCGTTCTGCCGGCTCTTCACGATCTACTTTGAAATGAACGAGATTGCAAAAAGGTTTATCGACCACTGTGCAAATGTCGACCAGATAATCTCGTCCGTTGGATACGACCGCATCAATCCCCCAGTCAGGAACCGCGCTCACCCGATCAAATGCATGTTCGGTCACTTTCCCCCATGCGGCGAATGTCGATGGGATTGGATTGGTTGAAAATCCAAAGGCCGGGCTACCCCAAAACGCTTTGGCAGTAGCACCCATCCACTGATTCAATTGTCGGGTGCTTTCAAAATAATCATAACCCATAATGAAGTGGCGCATATTGTAAGTCCAAGCGATTTGGTGAATAACTAAAGCGGACCATATCCTAAAACTATGCGAAAGCAAGTTATGCCTTCAGACAGCAAAAAGTCATCCGGTGAAAAACTATCCTGGAAGGAAAACCTTGAGAAAATTGATCAACTGACGGAAAGGCTGGTTAAGGTACTCAATTCCAGGAAGACATCGCGCCCCGAACTGGGTAGTCCTGATCAGGATCTTTATGTTCAGGCAGCGTCAGCGTATTTTTCACAGATGCTGTCAGACCCGGGCAAAATGTTCGCGCAACAAGTCGGGCAATTCAGGCAATCACTGGAATATCTGTCAGAACTTCAAAATCAAACGGATGATAAAAAACCCGATGCGCCGCGATCATCCAGCGAATCTGACAAACGATTCTCCAGCGAATTATGGCAGGTGAACCCGTTTATTGATATGGTTCGCAAACAATATCTGGTTTCATCAAAAGCAGCAAAAGATGCCGTGTCAGATCTGGAAGGGCTTGATAAAGACAAACACAAACAGATAGAATTTTTTTCCGAACAAATTATCAATCTGTTCTCTCCGGCAAATTTTCTGGGCACTAATCCCGAAGCTCTTTCGAAAGCCTATGAGACCAAAGGCGGCTCACTGGTCAGCGGACTGGAGAATTTTATCCGCGATCTGGAACATTCGAGCGGAGATCTTTCGGTGACGCTGGCGGACAGGCAGGCGTTTGCAGTCGGGGAAAATCTGGCCACCACACCGGGCTTTGTGGTTTTTCAAAACCGGTTATTCCAATTGCTGCAATACAAACCAACGACAGAAAAAATTCGCCAGATTCCGCTGCTGATCATTCCGCCGTGGATCAACAAGTTCTATATTCTGGACCTTAAGGAAAAAAACAGCTTCATCAAGTTTGCCGTTGATCAGGGATTTAGCGTATTTGTCGTATCCTGGATCAATCCGGATGCCAGTTACCGCGATGTGGGATTTGATACCTATGTGGAAAGCGGATTGCAGGAGGCGATATCTGCGGTCAAGAATATCACCGCCCAACCACGCATCAACACCATTGGTTATTGCATCGGTGGCACCCTTTTGAGCACCGGACTGGCTTATATGGCGGCAAAAGGCGAAAATTCGATAAAATCTTCAACCTTCTTTACCACCCTTGTCGATTTTGAAGACTCAGGAGAGTTGCAGGTGTTCATTGATGAGCATTTCCTGAAAGGCATTGAGGCGGAGGTGAATGAGGTTGGATATCTGGATAGCAGTTTCATTTCACGCGCGTTCAGTTATTTACGCTCCAATGACCTGGTTTACCGACCGGCTGTCAAAACCTATCTGATGGGCGAAGCGCCACCGGCATTTGATCTGTTATACTGGAATGGGGATTCCACCAACCTGCCCGCGCGCATGGCGAAAGAATATTTGCGCAAACTGTATCAGGACAATCAACTGTCAAATGGCAGATTTGAAATTTTGGGCGAAACACTCAATCTTGGTGATATCAAAACACCGACCTACAATGTAGCGACAAAAACCGATCATATTGCACCGTGGAAATCCTCATTTCTCGGTTTGAACAAGTTTGGCGGCGAGAAGAAATTTGTACTGGCAGGAAGTGGCCATATCGCCGGGATTATTAATCCGGCAACTTCAACCAAATGATTCTGATGCGCTGGTTATCAAAACTGAAATCAGCATTGGGTGAACTTACATTGGTAGCAATAAGTCCCAGAGGAAGATCCTGCGAAAACCTAGAGTAATCGGTTAGCGATCCTTTATTGAT
>JAAENI010000625.1 GCA_024224595.1 Hyphomicrobiales bacterium | reverse complement strand
GGATCAGCAGGCGCGACATTTGCTGAATTTTGTGAAAGCAAACGAATATGTAATATTATCCAAATAACACTATTAACTTGATTTAAGTTAATAGTGTTATTATTGAATAATTACAGTATGTTACCACGTGTATAATTTGTAATTTTTAAGATTGTAATTTTCCCAAATTTGAATATTCTCCAGCCAACATTCTATGTGGAGAAATATTCATGGGTACAAAGCCTCGTAAATCCTCACGGGCCAAAACAAAAGCTGCTGCCATCGCTGAGTTTTCCAAAGGGGAAGACCTGTCTGTTTATCGAGAAATGCTGCTGATCAGGCGTTTTGAAGAAAAAGCCGGTCAGTTATACGGGATGGGGCATATCGGTGGGTTTTGTCATCTGTATATTGGTCAGGAAGCAGTCGTGGTGGGTATGCAGGCGGCGATAGATGATGGTGATCAGGTTGTCACTTCTTATCGTGATCATGGACATATGCTGGCATGCGGAATGGATGCAAAGGGTGTGATGGCCGAGTTGACCGGCCGTGCCAATGGATATTCGCATGGTAAAGGCGGATCCATGCATATGTTTTCCCGAGAAAAGAATTTTTTTGGTGGTCATGGTATTGTCGGTGCCCAGGTATCGATTGGCACCGGTCTGGCTTTTGCCAATAACTATCGTGGTAATGACCGCCTGAGTGTCACCTATTTTGGTGATGGCGCTTCAAATCAGGGGCAGGTTTATGAGAGCTTTAATATGGCAGAACTTTGGAAGTTGCCGGTTATCTATGTGATTGAAAATAACCGTTATGCCATGGGTACAGCAGTAAAGCGTTCTTCAGCCCTGACGGATTTTTCCAAACGCGGTGCTTCGTTCAATATTCCCGGTGTACAGGTCGATGGCATGGATGTTCGTGCCGTGAAAGCGGCAGGAGATGAGGCGGTAGCCCATTGCCGGGCGGGCAAGGGACCAATTATTTTGGAGATGCAGACCTATCGATATAGAGGTCATTCGATGTCAGACCCGGCTAAATATCGCTCCAAGGATGAAGTGCAAAAAATGCGGGCTGAACATGATCCGATTGAACAGGTTAAACAACGTCTGATTGCAAACGAATGGGCAGATGAGGCTGAACTGAAAACTATAGACAAAGATATTCGAACTCTTGTTTCGCAAGCTGCGGATTTTGCCATGAACGATGATTTGCCCGATGCGAGCGAATTATACACCGATATATTGCGCTAAAGGATATTAAGACATGCCAATAGAAATCTTGATGCCAGCGCTGTCGCCGACTATGGAAGAGGGAAATCTCTCAAAATGGTTGGTCAATGAGGGCGATAAAGTTGGTGCTGGCGATGTGATTGCCGAAATTGAAACAGATAAAGCAACGATGGAGGTTGAGGCAGTTGATGAGGGCACGATTGCTAAAATTGTGGTTGGTGAGGGTAGTGAGGGTGTAAAAGTCAATGCCCTGATCGCATTACTTGCTGAAGAGGGTGAAAATGTTGATGCCGCCGCCGCTCATCAATCTACTGCATCTGTGGTTCCTTCAATCGAAGAAGACAAGGAATCGGCGCAAGTTGTGGCAGCAGTTTCGGTCAATAACCCACCATCTGTAGCTGTCTCTGCAGTAAATTCAACCAGCGAGATAAACGAAGAAATACCAGTTGGAACGAAGATGGTGCCCATCACAGTGCGCGAGGCGCTGCGTGATGCCATGGCGGAAGAAATGCGCACCGATGACGATGTGTTTGTTATGGGTGAAGAGGTTGCCGAATATCAGGGAGCCTATAAAATCACCCAGGGTCTGCTGGAAGAATTCAGCGCGCGCCGGGTTATTGATACACCAATTACCGAGCATGGATTTACCGGAATTGGTGTTGGTGCGGCAATGGCCGGGTTGAAACCTATTGTCGAATTTATGACGTTTAACTTTGCTTTGCAGGCAATGGACCAGATTATCAATTCCGCCGCCAAAACATCATATATGTCCGGTGGGCAGATGGGCGCGCCGATTGTATTTCGTGGGGCCAATGGGGCAGCGGCACGGGTGGCCGCACAACATTCACAGTGTTTTGCCGCCTGGTTTAGTCATATACCAGGCTTGAAAGTCATCGCTCCTTATAGTGCATCAGATGCAAAAGGACTGTTGAAGGCCGCTATTCGCGATCCAAACCCGATCATTTTCCTGGAAAATGAAATTCTTTATGGCAGAACATTTGATGTGCCGGATATTGAGGATTTCGTCTTGCCGATTGGCAAAGCCAGAATTCATCGCAGCGGCAATGATGCGACAATAGTCTCGTTTGCCATTGGTATGACTTATGCGATTGAGGCAGCCGAACAACTGGAAAAAGAAGGAATTGATTGCGAGGTTATTGATCTTAGAACCATCCGCCCCCTGGATATGGATACCATCCTGAACTCCGTTCGAAAAACCGGCCGACTGGTCTGCGTTGAGGAAGGGTTCCCGCAATCTTCAGTTGGGTCCCATATCGCATCTCAAGTCATGCAACAGGCTTTTGATTGGTTAGATGCGCCGGTCATCACGGTCTGCGGCAAGGATGTTCCCATGCCTTATGCCGCCAATCTTGAAAAACTGGCCTTGCCGAATGTTGAAGAGGTGATTGAGGCCGTCAAAACGGTGAGTTATCGATAACAATGCTCGAACGACTGGATTTTAAATCGGCGCGTTTTGACAAATTAGCCGATACCATATTGATCAATGGTAAAAGAGTGATTGTCGAGATATCGCGTGACGCATTTGAGGCGCTTTATCGTCGCGACTTCACTGGAGATGAAGTGATCATCAAAGCGATTGAAGAATCAAAGCGGTTGAATCATTTGGCAAATGTGATTCCGGCGGACGATGGAAAAATACACATTACGGCGGCT
>JAAENI010000624.1 GCA_024224595.1 Hyphomicrobiales bacterium | reverse complement strand
TGATAAACTCCATAGAGGTGGAAATTGGCACGTTGGCTGGCATTGAGTTGTCGTCGTTGTCGTTCTGCTTTGAAACTGCCCGCAAAAGTACCCGCTTGGCCCAGAGTGCCAAACTTGAAATAATTTCCATCGCTGCTGTCGGTAAATGTGCTGATTGCAATGTCGATGCTGAAGCTGACTTTTATCACGCCCTCTGCCCTGAATGTGGCCAACCGGTTGCAGTAAAAGGTGGCAGGGATTTGCGTGTAAAATCGATCAATGTTGATTGAAACGAGGAACTAATATGTGCGATACATGTGGATGCACTCAACCAGACGAAGCTGTAACTTTCACAAAACCGGGTGAGCAACATCACCACCATCACGACCATGATCATACCCATGACCATGACCACAGCCACAGTAAAACCGTTTCAGTTGAGCAGGATATTCTCTCGCAGAACAACTTGCTTGCTGAAAGAAATCGTGGCTGGCTGACAGCAAAAAACATTCTGGCTCTGAACCTTGTCAGCTCACCTGGCAGTGGCAAAACAACCCTGCTTGAAAACAGTATCAAGAGCCTTGGCCTACCTGTTGCAGTGATTGAAGGCGACCAGCAAACTCTTAACGATGCCAATCGCATTGCTGCAACTGGAGCACCGGTTCTGCAAGTTAACACTGGAGCTGGCTGTCACCTGGACTCACAAATGATTGAAACTGCCATTGCCGATCTTGATTTGCAGGAAAACTCAGTGCTGATGATTGAAAACGTTGGCAATCTGGTCTGCCCTGCCCTGTTTGACCTGGGTGAAAAAAGCAAAGTTGTCATTATTTCTGTTACTGAAGGTGATGATAAACCGGAGAAATACCCAACCATGTTTGCTGCATCGGATCTTTGCATAATCAACAAGATTGACCTGTTGCCTTATGTGAATTTTGATGTCGATAAATGCAAACACCACGCACAACACGCCAATCCAGACCTTGAGTTCATTGATCTTTCTGCAACAACCGGACAAGGCATGGACAGCTGGCTGGACTGGATTCGTGCGCAGGTTAAAAGCTGATGATCGCCCGGCATCGCATTGTTGTTAACGGCATTGTTCAAGGGGTCGGGTTCCGGCCGTTTGTCTTCAACCTTGCAACTGAACTCGGGCTACATGGCACCGTGCTTAACTCAAGCAACGGTG
>JAAENI010000623.1 GCA_024224595.1 Hyphomicrobiales bacterium | reverse complement strand
ATCTGGGTAAATGCGGCGCTACCTCATTCTTCCGTTGAAAAAAAGGCATTGGAAAAACTCTTGTACCGGGATGGCAAGCAGGGAGTTCATGATCGTATTAGAAATGAAATAATTCGCCAAAGGCATATAGCCCGTGATGATGAGCGGGCTTTGCTAAAAGCTGACAAATTCGTCAAACTTCTCACACTGACATCAAAATGGCACCGCCCGAAATTTCCAATCAAAGGACAGGATCTAATCGAGGCGGGCAGGGACCAAGGTCCAGGGGTGGGAGATGAGTTGAAATTGCTGGAACAAAAATGGATTGATAGCGGATTTTCTTTGGAAAAATCAGAATTGCTGGAATGATACTCAGATGACTGAATTGACCTGATTTCTTTGACCCAACGAGTCAATTGATAACAGCGCAAGGCTCCGCCAAATCCGAATCCGACTGAAAGCCTCCGGGGCATCATGCATAAATGGATCACCCACAATAAATACGATAACTTATAATCGGTTTACAGAGGCGATACTGGACATTCTTTGTAAGGCTGCCAGACAAATGGAAGAACTTCCAGGGTACGATCGCAGACAACTTTCGTGTGATAAGGGGTCATTTGCGGCAGAGACGAAATGAACCCTTAACAACTAAAGCCGCTTGAAATGCATGTAAATTCCATCAGGTGAATGCTGGAAGCCAAGCTTTTCGTAGAAACCGTGTGCGTCTTTGGTGCCAAGATACCACCTTCGAACGCTTGATAGGTCTGGGTGATTGCAAAGACCTTCCCACAATTTCTGCCCGTTGCCCTGTCTTTGATGGGCCTCAAAAATAAAAAAATCAGCTACATATGCACAAGTGTAGCCATCGCTCACGGCTCTAGCAAAACCAATTTGTTCTTCAGATTTGAAGAGCCCTATGCAGTAGGAACACCTGAATGCCTGAACCAATTCCGCTGCCTTGAGGTCGCGGCCCAATAGCTTTTAGAAATAGAATTCAAAATTCGGGTGGTATCCATCCGAACTATATCGTATTCGAACATTCTTAATGCCCCCTATGGCGCCTCAATTGATCTATAGCCAGTTTTAGGCGAATTCAACGCCAATAGAATCAATGACTTGCAAGGACAAAATCCACACAAGTTCAACGGGTACAGAAATACACTAATTTCCTTAAGGTGTCATTTCGCCATCTACCGCAAACGACCCCTGATAACCCATAAGGAATAGGAAATTGTCTGACCCCATATACGCTAAAACTTCACTTGCTATGATCAAATGGATATAAAATGCCCGGACAAACCAACATCTCAGAAAAAACCAAAAAATTCATTGCAGAGAATTTCAGAAATACAGATTTAGGGCTAATGAGAATAGCGAAAAACCTGGGCCTTCAGGGCATGACCGACAGTGATGTTGTTCATCATTGTTACAAAATAATCCTGTCTACTCCGGTATCAGAAATCGAAATACGCGGGAAAAACTACTACCTGTATTCTCAAAAATACTCGGCAATACTGACCATTAACAGATCGAGTTTGGGGATCATTACCGCAAAACAATATCCTTAACAGATGGAATCTTATACGGGCCTATGGCCATTTAACCACGGGTGGCATGGATGAGAGGATGGAATTGATATTTCCGCCGGTTTTTAATCCAAAAATGGTTCCACGATCATACAATAGGTTGAATTCAACGTAACGTCCGCGCCTTACCAGCTGTTCTTCGCGTTGTTCGCTGGTCCATGATTTGCCGAAATTCCTGCGTACGATTGCCGGATAGGCGACATTAAAAGCGCGACCGACATCTCGGGTAAAGGCGAAATCGGCATCAAATCCACCACCTTCCGGATTTGTATGCAGCCAGTCGTAGAATATCCCTCCAATTCCACGCGGTTCGTCCCTGTGCTTCAAGTAGAAATACTCATCACACCACGACTTGAACCGTGGATAATCAGCAATTTTTGGGTGACGTGAGCAGGTGAATTCCATGGCTTTGTGGAAAATAATGCTGTCTTCATCTTCCTGGGTACGTCTGGCATCAAGCACAGGTGTCAGGTCGGCTCCGCCACCAAACCATTGATTGGTCGTGACGACCATTCTTGTATTCATATGTACGGCCGGTACATTAGGGTTCTGCGGGTGGGCTATCAGTGATAGGCCAGACGCCCAGAACCTGGGGTCTTTTTCAGCGCCTGGAATTTGTGAGCGGAATTCGGGTGAAAATTCTCCATAGACTGTTGAAGTATGCACGCCGACTTTTTCAAAAACTCGACCTTGCATGATTGACATAATGCCACCACCACCTTTTCCCTCGTCACGTTTCCATGGGGTGCGTTCAAAGCGCCCGGCAGGTTGATCATTCAGGGGGCCCGTTAGTTCATCTTCAAGCTCTTCAAACCGTGTGCAGATTGCATCTCTAATTTTCCCAAACCATTCTTCCACCCGCCCCTTCTTTTCCTCGATGTCGTCGGGGATTCCCTCAGGTAATTGGGGTGCGAAACGGCTTTTATTTTGAGACATTGGTATTACTTTTCTGTTTGGTGGCCTGCTAACTATTTAATGCTGCAAATACGTCAGGTCTATGGAAAAATTGTTTTGATTTCCCAAAATTTCAAGCTGAGTATAACCCTAATTTGGATATTTGTCTGTTTGACGGAGCGCCTCACCCATTACCAATGCCCCACTGAGCGCAATATTAATTGACCTTGCCTTTCTATGCATCGGTATGACAATTGAATGATCAGCAATCTGATGGACGAATTCCGGCACTCCAGATGACTCGCGTCCGAGCATTATCAGGTCACTTTTTCTATATTTGATGACAAGATGAGTTTTATCGCCTTTTGTTGTTAGAAGCAGCAATCGGCGTTGTTGTTCAATGCGCCAATCTTCAAAACTTTTCCAATCAGCATGACGGATTAGTTTTGTCAGTTCGAGATAGTCCATTCCCGCCCGTTTCAGATTGACGTCATCAAGACGAAACCCTGCCGGTTGAATGATATGGATGTTGAAATCCAGGCATGCAGCCAGACGCATCAAAGTGCCGGTATTTCCTGGTATATCGGGTTGGAACAGGACAAGATCAGGCATAAATCGATTTTAAACCGTGTCAAATGCTGTTTGTTGAATTGCGTTGGGCGACACGCTATTCGCCTTCATATTCAATTAGCGTTCTAACCGGAACACCCAGCGCTTCAATTTTTTTGCGCCCACCCAGATCAGGAAGATCGATGACAAAGCATGCACCGACAATATTGGCTCCCAGTTGCAGCAACAACTTGACCGCTGCTTCCGCTGTGCCGCCAGTGGCTATCAGATCATCGACTAGTATTACAGATTCGCCGTGCTTGATGGCGTCTTTATGTAATTCCATCTCATCAATTCCGTATTCGAGCGAATAAGCGATACGAACGGTATCGCGTGGTAGTTTGCCTTTTTTTCGGATGGGAATAAATCCACACGATAGCTGATGAGCCATTGCACCACCCAAGATGAACCCGCGTGCCTCAATACCCGCTATTTTTTGGATATGCTCACCGGCGTAGGGATGGACCAATTCGTCGACTGCCCGTCTGAATGCCCGCGGCTCACCCAGCAGGGTGGTTATATCCCGAAATATGATACCCTCATGAGGATAATCGGGAATATCGCGAATGGCATTTCTTAATTGGGCAAGCAGGGTGGAATCCATATTGCGTCCTTTCAATTGAGATTGACACAAACAAAAAGGACCTTGAATGACAAGGTCCTCTCTAAATCTTAGCAATTATTGCACTTGCGCTCAATCTTTTAAATTTGTGAAAACTCTCTTCTTTGTGAAGTAGAGTAAAATCGAAAAGATGATCAGAAACAACATTACTTTGAAGCCCAGTGACTTGCGCTCAACCAGATTTGGTTCTGCTGCCCACATCATGAATGCAGCCACGTCCTGAGAATACTGGTCAACAGTCTGAGCAGTGCCATCGTCGTAATCAACCAGATCATCTTCCAAAGGAGGGGCCATAGCCAGCGCCTTGCCGCCAATGAAATAGGGATTGTAATAAATGTCTTCGCCTATTTCTACGCCGTCAGGAGTGTCCTGATAGCCCGTCAGCAGTGAGTAGATGTAATCGGGGCCATTTTCAGCGTACATAGTGAAAACATCAAAAATGAAAGTCGGGAATCCACGTTCGGGTGCCCGGGCTTTTGCCAGCAAGGAAAAATCCGGTGGTGCAGCACCATTGTTTAAACTTGCAGCTTCGACGGCATTGGCATAGGGCCCAGGGAAGTAGTCTGAAGGTTTCGCTGGACGATCAAACATTTCACCTTCCGGATTGGGGCCATCAGTGACTTCATATTCGGCAGCAAAAGCCTTGACCTGCGCTTGGGAATAACCAAGGTCGTGCAATTTGCGAAAAGGCACCAGATCAAGGGAATGGCAAGAAGAGCAAACTTCCTTGTATACCTTCAAACCGCGCTGCAACTGACCCAGATCCCAATGACCAAAGGGTCCGGAAAAGCTCCAATGGGCAGGTTTGGGATGATTGATTGGATAGTGCGGGGAGCTACCGTCCTCTTCAGCCCGGATACTGGTAGTCATCATCGATGCAGAGAGCATAGTAGCAAAGCCTGCAGCAATGAGACGGGAAAAAACTGTCGTAAGTTTCATCGTATTATCCTTAAATCTCGCTGTTTCAAGCGGCTTTGTTTTTTGCCAAAATTGCGTCTGCGATACTGGGGGGAACCTGTTTTGGTTTTTCGAACCTGCTTAACCAGGGTAAAATGATCAGGAAGTGCCCAAAGTAAGCAGCTGTCAGAATTTGAGCAGCGGTGATATAACCACCTTCAGCAGGTCGTGAACCCAGATAACCCAGGCCAATGCAGACGATAACAAATATCCAGAAAAATTGCCGGAATAACGGGCGGTAATCGCCGGAGCGTGTTTTGCCAAAATCAAGCCATGGCAAAAACAACAGGACGATCAGCGATCCAAACATTGCGATCACGCCGGCCAGTTTTGAATCGATCAGAACAATATCAGTAAAAGGAATACCAATGTTAAAATCGAAAGCCCGAAGAATTGCATAAAATGGCAGGAAATACCATTCAGGTACAATATGTGCCGGTGTCTTGAGTGGATCGGCCTGGATATAATTGTCCGGGTGCCCAAGATAATCAGGCAGATAGAAAACAAAATATGCAAACAAAACAAAGAATAACGATAACGCAAATGCATCTTTCATCGTTGCATAAGGTGTGAAAGGAACGGTTTCCTTTTTCATGTCTTTAACCTCAACACCGGTAGGGTTGGTTTGACCGACGACATGCAAGGCCCACACATGCAGGATGACAAGTCCAACCAGCATGAACGGCAACAGATAATGAAGGGAAAAGAAGCGATTTAATGTTGGTTCACCGACCGCAAAACCACCGAGCAATAACTGTTGAATGGGTTCGCCAACAATCGGAATTGCCGAGAAAAGACCGGTAATAACCGTTGCTGCCCAGTAGCTCATTTGTCCCCAGGGCAATACATAACCCATGAAAGCAGTGGCCATCATAATGATGAAAATGAAAACGCCCAAAATCCAGAGTATTTCGCGCGGTGCCTTGTAAGAGCCGTAATACATGCCGCGAAAAATATGGATATAGACAGCAAGAAAGAAGAAGGAGCCTCCATTGGCATGGAGGCGTCTCAACAGCCAGCCATAATTAACATCGCGCATGATGCTCTCAATGCTGTTGAAGGCAATATCAGTAGAAGCAACAAAATGCATTGCGAGAACGATACCGGTAATGATCTGTAGAACCATAAAGATCGATAAAATGGCGCCGAATGTGTACCAGTTGTTGAGATTGCGCGGCACCGGATAGGCTATAAAGCTGTCATAGACGAGCCTTGGCAATGGAAGACGATCGTCCATCCATTTCATGAAGCCGTTAACGGGCACGTATTGTGAATGTCCACCACTCATGATAATCTTCTCCCGTTAGCCAATTTTGATGTTGGTGTCGTCAATAAATTTATATTCCGGAATTGCCAGATTTTCTGGTGCCGGGCCTTTTCTGATGCGGCCGGCTGTATCGTAGTGCGATCCATGGCATGGGCAGAACCATCCTCCGTATTCTCCAGCCAGACCAACCGGAATGCAACCCAGATGGGTGCAGGAACCAATCATTACTATCCAGTTTTCTTTGCCTTCGCCCGCAGAACGGTTGCGATCAGTTGCCCCACCCTCTGCAATGTTTTTGTTGCGTGCTTCATCGTCTTTAAGTTCGCTCAAGGAAACCTTGCGGGCTTCCTCCACTTCTTTGTCGGTGCGATTGCGAATGAATACAGGTTTGCCGCGCCATTTAACGGTGATGGCCTGTCCGGGTTCAATGGATGATACATCAACCTCAATTGATGCCAGTGCCAGTGTCGAAGCATCCGGGTTCATCTGGTCAACGAGTGGCCAGACAAAACTTGCCGCGCCCACTGTGCCAACTGTGGCGGTGGTTATATAGAGAAAATCCCGCTTTGAAGGGTCTGGTAAAGTGTCAGTTTTTGCTGTGCTCACTGGATCACGTCCTTTTTCAATTATGTGGCAACCGGGAATTTGGAATAATTCTTCCGTTCCCTGTTAATCTCCTGATTCCTGGATTATTCATCAGTTCGCACGATCAATTGCAGAACTTGACCCAATCGATCAAATCAGCACCGGACAATGGGATATCATCATCCGACTATGAAATCGAGGGTTTCATATGCCTCAATCCAATAGTTGTCCATAGAACATGTGAAAAAGGTTGGTTTATTTTGTCGCATGGGGATGAAAAAACGGGTGAGATGGTAGAAAGTGTAGCTTGTTATTACAGTGTCACAATTGTAATGCAAGGTTCCGGGATGGGTGCTTATGATCAATCCTTGTAAATACCGGGATTTTGTTTCCTTTATTTCCCTTTCTGGCACAGCGAAAGTTTCATGGCTCCTCCAATATTATTTCTGAATGACGTGTATCTGACTTTTGGAGGCAACAGCCTGCTTGAGGGGACTGAATTATCTGTGGAAGCAGGCGACAGAACCTGTTTGATCGGGCGAAATGGCTCGGGGAAATCAACTTTGCTTAAAATTGCCGCCGGATTCGTGGAAATGGATCGAGGTGAGCGTTTTTTACAACCTGGCACGACCATCCGTTATCTGGAACAGGAACCGAACTTACTTAAATATGACGATGTTATGGAATATGTGGTCGAAGGTCTGGCTCCGGGTGATGATCAATATCTGGCGACGCTGTTGCTCAATGAATTGGGTTTGGATGGAACTGAAAAAACCACCTCACTATCAGGTGGTGAAGCAAGAAGAGCGGCACTGGTGCGTGCACTCGCCTCCGAACCTGATATTTTATTGCTGGATGAACCAACCAATCATCTGGATTTACCGGCAATTGAGTGGCTGGAAAACTGGTTGCGAAGATGCAAATCGGCCCTGGTTCTGATTTCTCACGACCGACGGTTTCTGAGTTCGCTGTCACGCAAAACTGTGTGGATGGATCGGGGAAAATCCCGGACCCTGAATCGGGGCTTTGGCGAGTTTGAAGACTGGCGGGATAATCTGCTGGAAGAAGAAGAGATGCAACGCCATAAGCTGGGCAGAAAAATTGCCCGCGAAGAACACTGGATTACGCATGGCGTCTCCGGGCGCCGCAAAAGAAATGTCCGGCGCCTTGGGGAGCTTGGCGATCTTAAGGCACAAAAACGCGATACCAGGAAAATTGCCACTGGTGTCAATATCACCGTGAGCGAGGGTGAAGCTTCCGGCAAACTGGTGGCAAAGCTGCATAATATCTGCAAAAGCTTTGGTGACAAAAAAATTGTGGATGATCTGTCGGCGATCATTCAGCGAGGTGACCGGGTAGGGCTGATTGGGCCGAATGGATCAGGCAAAACCACACTGGTTAATCTGATTACCGGTAAATTGGCGACCGATAGCGGCAAGGTGAAACTGGGTGTAAAACTGGACCTGTTGCTGATTGACCAGAAGCGCGAAATGCTTGATCCGCAGTGGACGCTGAAAGACGCGATGACCGATGGTACCGGGGACATGGTCGCTGTTGGTGAGGAACAAAAGCATGTTTTTACCTATATGAAGGATTTTTTGTTTTTGCCCGAACAGGCGGGTACGCCAATCAGTGTATTGTCGGGCGGTGAACGGGGAAGATTGATGCTGGCGCGCGGATTTCGCCATCCTTCCAATCTGCTGGTGCTGGATGAACCTACCAATGATCTGGATCTGGAGACACTCGATCTGATGCAGGAAAAAATTGCTGAATATGAAGGAACGGTCATTCTGGTGAGCCACGACCGCGATTTTCTCGATCGCATCTGTACAACGGTAATTGCCTATGAGGGAGAAGGCAAATGGCAGCAATATGCCGGCGGCTACAGCGACATGATTGCGCAACGTGGCCACGGTGTGGTTAAAATTACTGGTAAGGCTGCTGGCAGGAAGTCAAATTCAGGTTCCGGTGGTAAGGGGGCTTCTTCAACTGAAAAAAATCAAAACGCAGCCAATGATCTTTCTGCAAACAAACTATCCTTTACCCAGACCCATGCTCTTAAAACGCTGCCAAAGGAAATTGAACGCCTGGAATTTGAGATCGGTAAATTAAAAACCGCGCTTGGTGCACCGGGCCTTTATGCCAAAGACCCGAAAAAATTTGATGGCTGGGTGAAGGCGCTGGCCAAGCGCGAGGGCAGTCTTGTTGAAAAGGAAAATGACTGGCTGGAACTTGAGGCGTTGCGTGAGGAATTTGGGGAGTAGGTGTAAGAGTCTGTTCAAGAATACACAACAGGATTTGACGAGCCATATTTTGAGGGATCATTGGGACAAATCAAGTTTGAAGGCGTGGCATCGTTCGAGAGACGCAACAACGTCAGGTGGGCGATTTTGGGTCATCATATGGGTTAATAACTCCGCAACTTGGTATAATATGAAAGTGAATTTCAGAAAGCGCGCCATCTGCCTTCATCGAGGTATAAGGCACGCTTAAATCTGATGGGTTCCATCATCCTGACCTCTTGAACCGTCAAATGCAGAACGTTCTTCTCTAACCACCCGCCAGGTGGAGCCCTCAAATGCATGGCGCTCAAGGTTTACACGGAAGTATTTGATGGACCAATCCAGTTCACTCGACCAGGCACGGATCGCAGCGCGATGCAACGCATCGGGCAAGGTTCGTAACGACGCAGATAAGCTGATCTGGCGCATCCCCAAAGCTAAGGAGGGGCGATTTTTCGCGCTCGCTGGACTTTGTTTGAATCTCTTTGTGGTCGAGGAGACCAAGGCAAAAATTCCGCCTCGCCAGCGTGTGTGAAAACCGGTCAAATGAACCGGAATAAATCGGAAATACCCTGGGGCAATCGGGTGTAATTGCCGGGTGTTATTTGCTGATTGGGTTCTGGATTGGAAATAAACCTGGTATTGTAACCGGGTGACAGTCCCGGGTTCTCTACTGATCGGGACCGTTGGCAGTTGGTGGTTTTATCAGCGAGCGCTGTTCCCCTGATTGATGATTTGCCCGATCCGGCTGATGATCAAATGGCGTTCATCTTCATCCAGGTCGAGAATTTCAAAATTCAGAATGCCATTGTTTTTGTTAGATGAATTACAATAAATTGCCGGGTTACCGAGTTGCAGTTTATTGGCCAAGTCTGCCGCAGAGATGTTTGAACTGTCTTCATCAAGATCCAATTCTACGCGCCAGAATTCACCACCTGTGGGATCTTTTACTAAATTGGAGTTGATGAATTTGATGTTTTCCAGGTGCTGTGCAAACTGAATTGCCTCAAGTTTCCTAATTTTCGCCCATTCGATCATATCGGTTTGATTTCGTTGTTCGATTGCAGCAATCACCCCCAGAATTGATGCCTTTCCAGCTTTCATGGCACGGCCAATTCCTTTGACCTGTGCGTGAACAGCTTCGACCCACCGGCGTTTACCAACAACGATACCAGCAGTTGGTGCGGCGAGATATTTTTGAGCGCTGAAGATCAGCAGATCACAATCGCTTGCCACCAGTTCTTCCATGCGCATGTCCTGGGCGGCTGCATCTACAATAATTGGGATGCTTCTGGCATGTGCTGCTGCTACAAATTCGTTCAGATCAGGTTGTATTCCACTTGTCAGTCGGGATTCCACATAAATCAGTACAGTGACACCGGGTTGAGACAAAGCGATGTTCAGCTCATCAATACTACAGCCGGAATCACCACCGGTAATAAGCGGGACACAACCAGCCAGACGAATGTCCTGTTCAATCGGGTGACCGTAGTTGACGCAATGGCCTGCTGCTATGACTACTTTATTGTTCAAGCCGCCGGTATCGGGAAGGGCTTGAATTTTATTCAGGTCTGAACCGGTAACAGTTGCAGCCACACAAAGCGTAATAGCAGCGGAGGCGCAATTAGTGATTGTCGCATATTGAGCGCCACAGTGATCAGCGATTATCTCACCGGCCTTTGCCTGTAATTCCTCCATGTCAAAATAGTGTTTTAGCGCCTCACCGGTTACCCCGGCAACGTAATCAGAGGAGCGCGAAACCCCAAGCGGGGTAAATGTGCCACGGGCATTAATGATATCATTCAGTCCATATTTGACTTTCAGGCTCATCAATGGGTTACACTCCAGCGTTGATTGCCAGGATCAGGTGTTGAATTTGAATAGCATTACATCGCCATCTTTGACTACATATTCCTTACCTTCGTCGCGGGCCTTGCCAGCTTCTTTGGCAGCATTTTCTCCGCCAAGGCTGATATAATCATCATAGGCAATGGTCTGGGCGCGGATAAAACCACGTTCAAAATCAGTGTGTATTACGCCAGCCGCCTGAGGTGCTTTTGTTCCAACTGATACGGTCCATGCCCGTGTTTCTTTGGGACCGGCGGTGAAATAGGTTATCAGTTTCAGCAGTTCATAACCGGCGCGGATCAGGCGATCGAGGCCGGATTCTTCCAATCCGTTCATTTCCAGGTAATCAGGTTGCTCATCATCGGGAAGCTGAGCAATTTCTTCCTCGATGGCAGCTGATATAACGACGGTTCCCGCCCCCTGTTCTGTGGCCATCAATTCAACAGCTTTGGAAAAATCGTTGCCATTTGCAGCATCAGCTTCAGCGACATTACATACATATAAAACCGGTTTGGAGGTCAGCAAATTCAAGGCCTGAAGAATTGTTAAATCTTCTGAAGCAATGTCTTTTAGCATCGTACGCACTGGTTCACCGTTTTGTAGTAACGACAATGCTGTTTCCATAACCGGTAATACGCTCTGTGCTTCTTTATCCTTTGAAGTGGCTTTTTTTCGCATCTGGTCGGTTCTGCGTTCCAGACTTTCCAAATCCGCCAGCATCAATTCTGTTTCAATTGTCTGGGCATCAGACGCCGGGTCAATTTTACCTTCTACATGCGTGATATCGTCATCTTCAAAACAGCGTAAGACATGAACGATGGCATCAACTTCACGAATATTGGCCAGAAACTGGTTTCCAAGACCTTCGCCCTTGGACGCGCCGCGAACAAGGCCGGCAATATCAACAAAGGATATTCTGGTTGGCAGAATTTGCTTTGAACTGGCAATGGTTGCAATTCTCGCAAGCCGTTCATCTGGCACTGCAACATCACCGGTATTGGGATCAATAGTGCAAAATGGATAATTGGCGGCCTGAGCGGAGGCTGTCTTGGTCAAAGCATTAAATAATGTGGATTTACCGACATTGGGTAATCCTACAATGCCACATTTAAAACCCATGGGTAATAACTTTCAATTTTTAGAGTCTGTACAAGAACACATTTGTTCTATTTGTCTGATCCAAACAGTTTTTTCAACATATCTGCCATCGGCCCGGATTTTGGTAACTTGTCTTTCGTAAGGTTGGTTCTGGCCTGATGGATGTGGCTCTTTTTCTTTGGTTTTTCTTCTTCATTTCCCTGAACGGCCAGAGTCAGTTTGTTCATGAAACTGGAATTTTGATTGTCAGCGAGCATTGGAGCATTCTCGCCGATTGCCTGCAATAAAGGTTCCAGCCAATCCTGATCGGATTTGGCAAAATCACCAAGCACGTGATTAGTGACCCGAGCTTTGTTGCCCGGGTGACCTATACCAAGGCGCAGTCGATGAAATCCTTCACCACAATGGGCAATGATCGATTTAATTCCATTGTGACCACCGGCTCCTCCACCGGTTTTGAATCTCACTTTTGCTGCAGCCAGATCGAGTTCGTCATACAATACCAGAATATCAGATGCGCTGAGCTTGTAGAACCGCATGGCTTCACCAACAGCATCACCTGACAAATTCATCATAGTTTGCGGTTTTAACAGCAACACTTTTTCATCGGCCAACTTGCCTTCGGCAGCCATCGAACGGAATTTGTTTTTCCATGGTGAAAAGGAATGGCGGTGAGCGATCTCGTCCACCGCCATGAAGCCGATATTATGTCGGTTATTGGCAAATTTTGACCCTGGATTACCAAGTCCTGCTATAATCAGCACTTGCAACCTCCATTCCAAAATCAGCCAACAACCACACGAAAACGAAAACAAAATTAGTTTTTGTTGTCTCCATTTTCTTCATCACTTTCGTCACCTTCTTCACCAATGATTTCAACTTCAGGAGTTTCTTCATCTGATGTATCTTCACCCAGTACGGCTGGTGCCGCAATCGTCGCAATGGTGAAATCACGGTCGTCAATTGTAGGCTTAACGCCATCAGGTAGGCTGATTGATGAGATATTCAGAGAATCACCAATATCCAAACCCGTCAGATCAGCCTCAATGTATTCAGGAATAGCACTGGCACGACATTCAACCTCAATCGTATGGCGCACGATGTTAAGAACACCGCCGCGTGAAATTCCCCGACTTTCTTCTTCATTAGTGAAATGCACTGGAATTTCCACGACTAGAGTCGCACCTTTGGTGATGCGGAAAAAGTCGATATGCTGGATGGTATCCTTGATTGGATCAAGCTGGTAGTCTTTCGCCAGAACCCGGTGAGATTCACCGCTAACTTCAATATTGAAGACAGTGATCATGAATCCGCCTGAGTGTAAACGCAGGGTCATTTCTTTTGCATCAAGTGCAATAGGCAGGGGATCTTTGTTGTCGCCATAAATGACGGCTGGTACTAGTTTGTTGCGGCGTAATTCACGAGAGGCCCCCTTGCCAACCCGTTCACGCGCCTGTGCATTGAGCGTATTTTCTGTGCTCATAACAGCATTCCTTTCGCGTATGATATGAAGGTCTTCGTAATGGCCATGTAGGAATTGCTTCCTCATCGCTATCGCGAAATTGCGGTCTCAAGCGTACAACAGATTGATTGTCATGATTTCCACAAACCCGTATTGCCTCCAAGGGTGTCTGTACGGGCGTGCGCGTTATAGGGTAGAAGTATCAATTAGGCAAGAGGGGCGTGTTGCTTTATTATCTGCCTGTCTGGCGTTAATCAAACAGGCTGGAAACTGATTTTTCGTTGGCGGTGCGCCTGATTGCTTCGCCTACCAGTTCGGCAATTGATAGAACGCGAATATTCACAACTTGTTCAATTTCTCTGGTCGGCTGGATGGAATCAGTGATGACCAATTCTGTCAATTTTGAATTGGCAACACGCACTGATGCATTGTTCGACAATACACCATGGGTAATATAGGCGGCAACCGAAATTGCACCCATGTCAAGCAGCGCTTCTGCTGCGTTGCACAGCGTTCCACCGGAATCGATGATATCGTCAACAAGAATGCATTCTTTGCCCTTGACGTTTCCGATGATGTTCATCACTTCGGATTCTCCGGGTTGATCGCGTCTCTTGTCGACAATTGCCAATGGCGCATCAATGCGTTTGGCCAGCGCTCTGGCACGCACAACACCCCCTACATCAGGTGAAACAATCGTGGTATTTGAAGTGTCATGATATTTTGCAACATCACGGGCGAGGACAGGTACTGCGAACAAGTTATCTGTCGGGATATCAAAAAATCCCTGAATTTGAGCGGCATGCAGATCCAGGGTCAAAACGCGATCAGCACCTGCATTTGTTATCAGATTGGCGACCAGCTTGGCAGAAATTGGCGTTCGCGGACCAACTTTTCTGTCTTGCCGCGCATAACCAAAGTAAGGCAGAACAGCCGTTATGCGCTTGGCTGAAGAACGCCTCAGCGCATCAATCATGATGAGCAATTCCATCATGTGGTCATTGGCGGGAAAAGATGTAGATTGCAGAACAAAAACATCTTCACCACGTACGTTTTCCAGTATTTCCAGAAATATCTCCTGATCAGCAAATCGACGGACATTTGCCAACCCCATTGGGATGTTAAGATATTCGCATATTCTGCCAGCCAATTGAGGGTTGGAGTTTCCTGAAAAGAGCTTCATCTAAACACTGCCCATTTGGTGTTGGAATGCTGAATTTGCGTGACTTATAAACGCGGGCAGTCGGAAAATACAATAAGATTTTTGTTTAATATGACAAAGATCTGACAATATGCACGAGTTTATTCACTCAGACTTGTCCGCATATCGATATGGTAACTAATTCATAGCGAGTCGATCAGTCTGGATGATAAATTCATATTGTAACCCGATTTTCTCGTGGTCAACTCTATGAAGTTCCAAATTGCTTTAAGTGGTAGTGTTTATCCATTGGCGTAAATTTAGCATTGTTCGAGCTACCACACGGTCTATCATTTGGGTATCAATAGCTGCCCAGGGATCAGTTTTGCGTGATCCTGTGCGTTCTTCACCCGATATGCGATGTAACGTTTTGCCTGAACGGTCGAGAATATCCCAGATGAAGACCAAAATAGTTCCAGACCCGTCATCAAGGGCCGAAAAATATCCTTTTACCTGATAGGATGCACCAGGTTGGCCATTGGAAATGATAGTAATTGCATTGTTCCTGGCTGACTTGCGTACAGCAGAAGACAGACTGCTTACCGCAAATTGCGGCGGACCGACAACGGGTAGAAAAGCGACGCCCGGAGAAGGCTTTTGTGTTTGTACCAGAGCACTGTCATTTGGGATTAGGGCAAATCTGTTGTTTGCTTCCTGAAGGGGCGTTGAATTATTTTGAGAATTAACATTGCCCACATCTCTGGATGGTCGAAGACCATCATTCAGATTGCTTGACGTGCAGGAAGATAATAGCATCATGGCAATAAATACAGCTACGATTTGGAGCATCTTTGCCAATGTGGCATTTAGTAATGTATCTATTATTTTGAGAATCAAAAAGCAGCAGTTCATTAGATAGATAACCGTAATATATGTGCCCAACTTGATAACTTGAGTGGACGGGGGTGTGCTGTATCATGAGCAAACTATTGTTAACCATATCTCTACAGAGTTTTGATTTGGTTAACCAGTCAGCAATTATATCGTCGAATTTTTGTTAACAATTGATCAGGTCAATTTCGTGGCGTGATAAATTCTCTGGTCCCGATGGTCTGGTAATATAGCTTTGACCCAGAGTCATTGCCGTGTGAGTATCGCTGTCAGCAATAATCATGTGGGTGAACAGCACCATATTGGCAGATATTATTGTGTCATTTCCGGCATAAATCATAGGCGAATCCATCCAGCAGGGCGTATATACCGCTCCCAGTGAATAGCCGCAGGCATTTAGCCGGTGTTCGGCCAGTCCGGCATCATCCATTACTTTGGCGTGGGCATCAAACATATCGCTGACGGGATTGCCGACAATCATGGCATCACGAACTGCCAATAATGCATCCCGGGATGCTTCGTAAAGCTCATGATGGCGTTTTTTAGGTTCGCCGATTACAATTGTGCGCATCATTGCCGCATGATAGCGAGCGCGGCTGCCAGCCCATTCCAATGTTAACTGATCATTATGCGACAGGTGTCTGCGGCCGGATTTATAGCGGCATAATAATGCATCCTCGGCAGAACCGATAATAAACTCATTACCTGGATAATCTCCACCCTTTGAAAATATTGCAGTGTGCATAGCTGCCAGAATATCGCCTTCATAGGTTCCCGCTTTGGTTAAATCAATGGCAGCATCCAGAGCATCATCGGCCAATTCACCGGCAATTCTGACATATTCAAGTTCGGCATCGGACTTAACTGATCTAAGTGTGGGTATGATGACTGAATGATCTTTGAGATCGGCAAAATCTGCCAGAGACTGATCAATTGCCCGTGCAGCTTTACCTGTTAATCCCTGAGTATCGTATTCGACACCGATTGACGCGTTACGCAGACCAATGTCATCCAACAGGTCACGAAGGTCGTTTGAAGGATCAGCACTGCCCTGATCTTTCCAGACTGTAATATTGTCAATGATTGAAGTGTGCCGGGCCTGGCGCAAGTCCGGGGCGCGGGTTAAAAGGGTCAGTTCTCCATCTTTGGTGACAATCAGGCATTGGAAAAAGCAAAAACCGAAGGTGTCATAACCGGTCAGCCAATACATGCTTTCTTGTGCAAACAATAACATTGCATCGAGTTTCTGCTGAACCATAACAGTTTTCAGATGCTGCATTCGGTTTGTGTATTCGCTGCGCTCAAAGTGAAGTGCCATTTATTAAAGCCCTATGGTGTTTGATCGCCATCGGCTGATCAAAAGCTGTGGTTAATATTTTTTGATAATTGCGATTGCTGATATTTGTCGACCATAATCGGTTTCACCGCGATGGGTCATTCTTCGATATGAGAAAAACTGGCTCTCGTTCTGATAGGTGCACGGACCAGTTGACCTGGCATTGACCCCCGATTGGATGAGGCGATTGATTATATAGGCTGGAAGATCAAAAAGGGCGTGACCATTGTTGTGCGAGGGTGTTAGATATTTTTGATTTTGCCCATCCAAACCCAGCAGGTTTTCGACAAACTCCGGGCCAACTTCATAATTTTTCCCGCTAATTGCCGGACCAAGCGTGGCTCGTATATTTTCAATATTTGCACCGTGTTCGATCATGGTGTCGATGGTGTTTTCCAACACGCCTGATGTTGCACCTTTCCAGCCCGCATGGGCAGCACCAATGATCTCGTTTGCTGCATCGCAAAACAATACCGGCCCGCAATCGGCGGTAATGACGCCGATTGGCAAACCGGGTGTGGATGTCACCAGTGCATCCGCTTTGGGACGATTATTTCCCCATTGTTTTGTTGCTACGACAACATCAGATGAGTGATGCTGCCAGGGCGTAATCACATCATTTTCGCACAGGCCCAGATTTTGCACGATTGCCTGACGATTCCGGGCTATGTTTTCCGGGTTGTCTTCAGAACTTTGCCCAACATTCAGACTTTGGTAAATCCCATCCGATTGTCCGCCGATACGGGTATAAAAGCCATGGACAATACGTGGATTGCCCATACTCAGTTCGGTACATTTAATTGGTTGTAAATCGGAACTGTGTGGGGTCATTGCAGTTGGCTTTGTCAAAAACAGGAAACACATTTTGGATGTGATAGACAGCTGAGTCAATTTGTCAATTCAACTAAGATTTCTAATACCGACCGTATGATGGTCAAACAATGGCATAGGGTACTCAGACTGGGTCAGGCATAGTACTTTGAATAATTTTCCCATTTGATCATCTGCTACCAGTCGATGGACATCTTGTTGTATTTTTTGTTGGACCGAAGCTGACTTGTCATGCCCAAGCCTGCCAGCGCGCTCAAGCAGGCCCATTGCGAGCAGAAAATCCTGTTGGGTTAAAATACTGCCAGCTTTGAGGCCATTTTGGATTGCTACATCGCTTATTGCCTGAAAGTCGACATGGCAGGTCAAATCACAGTGACCGGGATTTGTCAGCGTTGAAATCGGTTGATGGGATTGCACCGCCTGAAACGTGTCGCCGAAACCTGAAATTTCATGACCATAATCGATAATCAAAGCGGCGCCACCTTGTGTATTGATGTGTTGGGCGATCAATATACTGATGGCTTCGCGGGCTGGAGCATGTTCAAAGATGGCTCCAATGGGTTCATTCTCATGGCCGGGCGGCAATAGATTTTCTTCAAGTCCCGATGATCCGACAACAAATGCCAACTGGTTGTTTTCAGGTTGGTTGTCGCCGTTTAAACCCACGCAAAGCTCCCGCCAGCCATCAATTGTTTTAACGAACTGGCGGAATGGAATTGCATCAAGAAATTCATTGGCGATGAATATTGCCGGGATCGGCGGCAGTTCTTCAATATTTTCAACCCATTGAATTGATATGCTATGTTCGGCAAGCTTTAATTGTTGCTCTGACTTCATGCTCGGGCTGGTTTCAACTAAACGAATTTCAGTTGCATCAGAGAATTTCTGGCTGGTTTTTATCGATCGGATGATATCGTTGATCATAGTGCCGCGCCCTGGGCCCAGTTCAACTATCTGGACTGGATCGGGGCAATTCAACGTATGCCAAGCCTGAAGGCCCCACAGGCCGATCAATTCGCCAAACATCTGACTGACTTCCGGCGCTGTTATAAAGTCGCCGTCTTTACCGACAGGATTTCCTGTTGAATAGTAACCCAGTTGCGGGTGAGCGTTGCACAGGTGCATATATTGCGAAATTGGCATCGGGCCGGTTATCGCTATTGAACGCAGTATTTCTTGTTTGAGATTGTTGGTCATGGATTTTGGCGCCGATTACCGGATGTCTTCATCGCCCAAAGCCCTATCAGTGCCAGGGGTAGTGACAGGATCATGCCCATGGTTAGCCAATGACCTGCCAGATACCCGACTTGGGCGTCAGGTAAGCGAACGAACTCGACCAAAATACGTGAAAATGCATACCAAAGAACGAATAGGCCGGCGATAAATCCGGGTTGGCGCAGCTTGTGCATACTATGGGTAAACAGGCGCAGAACAATAAACATCAGCAGGCCTTCGAGAACGGCTTCATATAATTGACTTGGATGACGTGGTTCAGGGCCTGCCCCTGGAAAAATAAATGCCCAGGGCAAGTCAGTTGTTTTGCCGTAAAGTTCGGCGTTGATGAAATTGGCTAATCGCCCAGCCATAATACCAATAGGCACAGAAGCGGCGATGACGTCGAAAAGAGAGAATGCTGGAAATCCGCGTCTGCGGGCAAATAAGATCATTGCTATCAGCATGCCCATCAGGCCGCCGTGAAAACTCATACCGCCATTCCACACAGCTATGATACCGGATGGGTTTTGCAGGAAAACAGCAAAATCGTAGAAGAAAACATAACCAAGCCTGCCACCAATGATAATACCAATTACAGCCCAGGTGAGAAAATCATCAAGATCCAGGGGTTTTATTGATGCCGGCCTGTCTCCCCATAACGCAGCATTGGAAACCAGGCGTCGTGAATACCACCAGGCAAACAGGATTCCAACAATATAGGCAATTCCATACCAGTGAATTTGTAGGGGCCCCAGATTCAATAATACAGGATCAATGCCGGGGAAGGGAAGGGCTGCAAGGGTCGGAGTGTTGCTCATAGGTGATAATTGCCTGGTTTAGTGTTAGCAGACTCTTGGGAAATCTGGTTGGGACACTGGTTTTAAGAAATTCGTTGAATCATATAACAGTAACGCCTAAATATTAGTGAGTCCTAGCGTTGTCCAATTTACCAGATAATAATTTGGCGACGCTATGTCTATTCCATATCTGGGCCTTTTTTGTGGTTAAATTGAATCGTTTGACGGGTTTTCATGTTTGCCTGTAAGGCATGGTTTTTGGCTTTGTCTGCGGGACTGCAAGGAAAATATAGCGATGCCCGGCAGGCGTAGAAGCCCACCTTTGGTGGGCCAAATCAGCTCATCCACTAGTCGAATGAACTGATTTGACCCCATCAAATGGTTCAATGTAACCACGAAAGGGTCTGGTCGGTATCAAAGCATTAAACAGGAACAGTGAAATGAATCAGGGTCCCAACCGCATATTTGATGAACTTGCAAAACTGATGACCGATGGAGCTGGTTTGGCTCAGGGTATCAAGCGAGAAGCAGAAACAGCCTTTCGCGCTCAGGCAGACAGCTTTTTGTCCAATATGGATGTTGTAAAACGAGAAGAATTTGATGTAGTGCGTGAAATGGCCTCCAAAGCCAGAGCAGAGAATGAAGCTCTTCGAGAAGAGCTGGATGCTTTGAAAAAACAAGTAGAAGGCAAATTAAAATAAGAAAAGTGAATTGTTGTTCTGTTTTTCTGCCCATTTTATCTGGTGCACAGTGGATTTTTGAAAATATTTTTCCAAGTTTATACACAGGTAAGATAAGTCAGTTTCTGCTTTTGGCAGAATCCCTTAGGCCTATCTATGAATCGTTTGATTCAACTTGAATCCACAGATTCGATACCCAAAATAGTGAATTAGGCTTTTTTTGCTGATGCGTCCTTATAGACTGAACTAACACGTTGATTCGTGGGAGACGCGGCGGGCCTGACTACTGGTTCAAATAAACAGCAATAAACCGGAACAATGCATACATATATCCGGAGATTTGTATACGAGGGAAATAATGGGCCTGCATGAGGTAGTGATTGGACGAGAACTAAACCCTGTCGACAAAGTCGAACAGGTTGCCAGTGTAAATGATTGGTCATTTAGTCGAGATGGGGCCGATGAAATATCAATCAATGTTATGGGTGAATGGACAGAGTATCTTATATCTTTTTCCTGGATGGAAGAGTTTGAGGCTCTGCATCTGGCCTGTTCCTTTGATTTGAAAATTCCGGGTGAACGCGAAAATGAAGCCATGCGATTGCTATCACTCGTCAATGAACAATTGTTGGCCGGACATTTTGATTTGTCATTGTCTGGCAGTTGGGTCATGTATCGCCAAACACTGTTACTCAGTGGTGGAGCGGAACCAACCGGCAAACAACTGGAATGTCAACTTTCTGTTGGTCTGGAGGCGAGTGAGCGGTATTATCAGGCTTTTCAATTGGTAATTTGGGCTGGATACAGTGCGAAAGAGGCTCTGGACAGCGCTTTGTTTGAGACTGTAGGCAACGCGTAACAGGTGCAAAGAAGATGGATCTTGGGAAATTGTCGGTCATTCTTGTTGGTGGTGGCAATATGGGTAGTGCGTTGGCAGGAGGCTGGTTGAAGAATGGTATGCCCGCCTCTCAGGTTAAGGTTGTTGATCCAGCACCTTCTCCACAGATGGTCAGATTTTTGTCGGAAAACGTAATTCGCCATGTGGTTTCTGCCGAAAATATCGCTCCCCCCGATGTATTACTGGTTGCGGTTAAACCACAGGTCATGGGTGAAGTTCTTCAATCGATAAAACATCTGGTGGGTGAACATACGGTGGTTATTTCTGTCGCTGCCGGAACGACTCTGTTCTTCATGGAGGGCGTACTTGGGCAGTGCGCGATAGTAAGAGCAATGCCAAACACACCCGCACTGGTTCAACGTGGTATTACGGTTGCTTGCGCGAACTCAAAGGTCAGCGAATTGCAGGTTGAACAGGCAAATTTGCTACTCGGTTCGACGGGTAGTATTGAATGGTTGACTGATGAAAATTTGATGGACGCGGTTACTGCCGTGTCGGGATCGGGTCCAGCTTATGTATTTTATCTGACAGAAGCATTGTCCAATGCGGCCATCGCCACAGGTCTGCCGGAAGCGCTTGCACACAAACTGGCTTTGGAAACGGTTGCCGGAGCCGGGGAAATGATGATGCAGTCAGATCAGCCTCCAGCAAAATTGCGGGAAAATGTTACTTCACCTGGAGGAACAACGCAGGCTGCATTAGCTGTGTTAATGGACAAAGATGGATTTCCTGCCTTGCTGAAAAGAGCAGTAGATGCCGCAGTGAAGCGAGGAAAAGAGCTTTCTTAAAGAGAACCAAATTGGACGCGACACACTTTAGCGGATTGAGGTTTAAATGGGCGATACTACCGATAATGGAATTACCATTGACGACTTTCTAAAAGTCGATATTCGGGTTGGAACAATTGTCGAAGCAGAGGAGTTTCCGCAAGCGCGCAAGCCGGCTTATAGATTGAGAATTGATTTTGGTGAAGCGATTGGAATTAAAAAAACGTCAGCTCAGATTACCGACCATTATGACATAAAAACTTTGATTGGAAAACAGGTTCTGGCTGTAGTGAATTTCCCGCCACGGCAGATTGGCCCGGTCAGATCAGAAGTATTGACACTGGGAATCAGCGATGAAAACGGTTCAGTTGTTCTGGTGGTGACAGATCACAATGTTGCTAATGGCGGGCGTTTGCACTGAATGATTGAATTCTTAGAATAACCCTCACTTTTATCACAACGGTAGTGTGATGATCACTCTCAGGCCACCCAGTGGGCTTGGGTGCAGGTTTACATCGCCACCATGGTTATGAGCAATATCGCGGGCAATAGACAGGCCAAGTCCAGTGCCACCTTCATCCTGGTTTCTGGCTTCATCAAGACGAACAAACGGCTTGAAGACATCTTCATAATGTTCCTCTGCAATGCCCGGTCCGTCATCATCGACGACGATTGTTATGCGACTATTACCCTGTTTGACAGTGATCGAGATTTTGTCTGAATAACGAAAGGCGTTGGTGATGATATTGGCGATCAGTCGGGAGAATGCACCGGGTCTGGCGCGGATAGAAAAATTTCGATCGCAATCCAGCTTGAATTGTTTTTTGCGTAAAGCCGCCTCATTGTGGTGACGAGAAATGGCGTCATAAACATTGACTTGTGAAATCTCCTCGCCGCTTTCACCTTTGGCGAAATCGATATAACCCTCAAGCATTTTTTGCATTTCCTCGACATCGCTTTGCAATTCCTGAGTTTCTTCATTTTCTTCACCTAGCGCTAATTGCAACTTAAATCGGGTAAGTACTGTACGCAGGTCGTGACTGACACCTGTCAGCATTGCTGTGCGTTGTTCCATCTGTCGCTCGATACGTTCTCGCATCTGTAAAAAAGCAAGACTGGCTTTGCGCACTTCAGTTGCACCACGCAGTCGAAACTTGCCGGACATCTGTCGTCCCTTGCCAAATTGTTCGGCTGCCTCGGCCAATTGCTGTATCGGCCGGATCTGATTTCCGAGAAAAATGATTGATATCAGTATCAAAACGAAGGATGTACCAACCATCCAAACCAGAAAAATATGGGAATTTGAAGCGTATGCCTGATTGCGTTTGGCAAATACGCGTAATACCTTGTCTGGTTTTTCCAGGCGTATACGTATCTCTAAAAGTCTGGAATCACCTACTGTGTCAATCCAGAATGGACGGGCAATCTGGGTGGTAATTTTATCGCGTAACACATTATCAAGAATTGAAAAAAAAGGTTTAGTAGTTGCCGGTGGAAAAGGATCCGGTGGGAGTACGGTAGCATTCAGCCCAAGATTTTCGCGTGCGATGCGATTGATCATTTCATATTTCTGATCCTGCGGGTAAGATTCAATGACATCAATAATCGCTGAAATATCAGCGGCCACCGACTGGGAAAGACGTTGTGTAACCGTTTGCCAGTGGCGCTCCATAAATACAAATGCGATAACTGACTGTAATAATACCATTGGCGCAATGATAGCAATCAGAGAGCGGGCATACAGCCCCTTGGGCATTTTTTTTGAGACCCAGTGAGAAATCAAACGCCAAGGTGCACGGCGCCCGTGATTTTCAGGGGCAGCATTTGGGTCGGCTATTTCAACGGTAGTTTGTTCTGAGGCCACTTAATCCATGTCTCCTGATGCTGGAGTGTGTCGCGTTCAATAGGGTTCATTGGTCGCGACACACTCTAGTCAATGCAGAGTTTATAACCTATTCCGCGTACAGTTTGTAACCATTTTGGATCAGAAGGATCAACTTCAATTTTTCTGCGAAGGCGATTGATTTGCACATCGATTTTTCTTTCTCCTGCGTCCATATCATTTCCCAGCAATTCATGGCGCGCCACCGTATCTCCCGGTTTTAGTGCAAAAGCCACCATGATTTCCTGTTCACGGTCGGTTAACCGGATAACATCACCAGATTTCTTTAATTGCCGTTTTCGGACAAAAAACTGATAGGGTCCAAATTTAACCTTTTCAATAACCGGTTGTTCGGGCTTAGCTGCGCGGCGCACAATATTATTAATTCGTAATAACAATTCGCGTGGGTCGAAAGGTTTTGGCAGGTAGTCATCTGCACCGGCCTCAAGACCTTCGACCCGTTGATCTGTGTCTGCCAAGGCCGTCAGCATCAGGATGGGTACATCATTTTTGGTTCTGATGTTCGCGGTCAATTCAATGCCTGTTTCCCCCGGCATCATTATATCGACAATTGCCAGATCAAATTCCAACCCGGCCATCTTGTTCCGTGCTTCTTCTGCATTGGCGGCCACCGAAACACGGAACCCATTCTCACCCAGATAGCGGGACAACAAATCCCGGATTCGGCGATCATCATCAACAACTAAAATATGCACAGCATCGTCAGGCGGATTATTTGAAGGTTTTTTCATGAGGGTATTCCTTGCGCCATTCTATCGTGAAGTTTCGATACTGTGGCACTTCCGGTTTGTTCTGAATCATTTGATGCTTCAAATCAGTTTATTCGGTCAGGCGCGGATCGTAGCGCGATGCAGCGCATCGGGCAAGGTTCGTAACGACGCAGACATGCTGATTTGCGTATCCCCAAAGCAGAGGATGGCCGATTTTTGACGCTCACTGGACTTTGTCGGGATTTCTTTGTGGTCGAGGAGACCAGGGCAGAAATCCAATCTCGCCAGCAAACGCGAAAAACCGGGCAAATGAACCAGAATAAACCGGAAATGCCCTAACTGCGAGGCGATGGTGAAATCAGATTTTTCATTAGCTCAAACTCCTTTGGGTCAATCATCGCGCTTAAAAACTGCGATAAAAGTTCGGTATTTTTAAGGCCGGATTGTTCGATTGCCCTGGCAATTCGTCTGGATTGCATGCGTGATAATTCAAGAACAAATTCACGTCCGGTGGTTGTCGGATACAGCAGTCTTTGACGCCGGTCAGAATTGCCGGGTTTTTGTATGATATAACCTTTTGAAATCATTTGACGCAAGACGCGGGCCAGGCTCTGCTTGGTGATACCCAATATTTTCAACAGTTCTGCAACGGTCATTCCGGGTTTGCGAGATACGAAAAACAGGACCCTGTGGTGGGCGCGTCCAAACCCGATTTCTTTCAGCAAACGATCCGCATCAGCAGTAAAATCACGATAGGCGAAAAAGAACAGGGTAATATTTTGTAGTTGGGTAATGTCATTTTGCGTGACTGGAATTTCGATTGTTGGAGTAATGTCTTGTTTGTCTGGTTTCATTTTTCTGTATCTCTTAGGGCCGCCCGTGAGCCCCTGTAATCATGCAGGTGCAAATTCTCACACCAAACAGGCTGCGTTGACAACATTTTCAATTTATGTCAGTAATATTGACCTAATAATTTTTTTGCTGGAATAACCAGACTCTGAAACTAACAAATCCAATGTACTATTACCAGCTAGAGTACAACATAAACAAGAATATCATTTACAGGAGAAGCGATCATGGCGGGTGTTCCTTTTGACCAAATGGATGGTCTAATCTGGTTCAATGGCGAATTTGTTGATTGGGCAGATGCCAAGCTTCATGTCCTGACTCATGGTTTGCATTATGCCAGTTCTGTTTTTGAAGGTGAGCGTGCCTATGGCGGTGAAATTTTCAAGCTGACCGAACATACTCAAAGGCTCCATTATTCTGCCGAAGTGCTGGGATTTGAAATTCCCTATTCTGTTGAAGAAATTGATGATGCCTGCAGGGAATTGCTGTCGAGGCAGAATCTCGTCGATGCCTATGTTCGTCCAGTGGCGTGGCGGGGCAGTGAAATGATGGGCGTATCAGCACAGAACAATCGAATAAATGTTGCGATTGCCGCGTGGAATTGGCCAAGCTATTTTTCACCGGAAGAGCGCTTAAAAGGCGTGCTACTGGATATTGCTGAATACCGGCGACCTGACCCCAAAACAGCGCCAAGCTTCTCGAAAGCTGCCGGCCTTTATATGATATGCACGATATCAAAACACGCAGCCGAGGCCAAAGGCTATGCCGATGCAATTATGCTTGATTGGAGAGGGCAGGTTGCTGAGGCCACGGGAGCCAATGTGTTCTTTGTCAAAGATGGTGTCATTCATACGCCAATTCCTGATTGCTTCCTGGATGGCATTACGCGGCGAAGTGTCATTCAGTTGGCAAAAGCACGTGGCTATGAATTGGTCGAGCGCGTCATCATGCCTGAAGAAATGAGTGATTTCAGTGAGTGTTTTCTGACTGGTACTGCGGCTGAGGTAACACCTGTGTCCGAAATTGGTCCCTACAGCTTTACACCAGGCGAACTTTCTAAAAACCTGATTGAGGATTATGAACGTCTGGTGCACGCCCACTCAGTTTCCAACAGTTGACCAAACGTTTTAGCGTTGTCAATAAACGACTTCAAAAATGTTTTTACTGGTGTTTATGTTGATCTGCTGGCATATAGAAGCTATTATTATTCGGGAATGAACAATATTGGGACAGCTGAGTAATATTGGGATGTGGTAAATTAGTTTTGCTACATATTAGGACCACAACAGTGAGGGAGAGCGGTATGGAAGCACTTATTCCATTGGTAATACAATTCATTTCAGGGGTTGTTGGCGGCGGAATTGCCGGCACTCTTGTTAAAAAAGCAGCAATGGAACTATTACCCAAGCTACTGGCGGGTGGCATTGGTGGCATCGGCGGCGCCACAATTCTTGGCAGCCTTTTGGGTGGAGATTCTTCCAGTTTAATGGATGTGGGCAGTTTGATAAATAATATCGGCGGCGGCCTTGTCGGCGGCGGTGTATTGAGCACGATCGCCGGTATGGTAATGGGTTCGATGAAAAAGTAACAGCTGACGACATGCCAAGTATTCAGGGGATGGCAGAATTGTCTTCCCCTTTTTGTTTGGGTTCACTCCTTTTATTTGAGTTCAAATGGCGATGAAACATAAATCTATATCACGAGAATTATCATGGGAAATTTAGCTGCAGCAATTGTTCCGGTCACACCATTCGAGCAGAATTGTACATTGTTGTGGGACGATGAAACCATGAAAGGTGTGGTCATTGACCCCGGTGGTGATGTTGAGCGAATTCTTGCGGCGATAACCGAGAGTGGAATGCAACCTCAGGCAATCTGGATTACTCATGGCCATATCGATCATGTTGGTGGTGCAATGGATTTGAAAGACAGTTTGAACCTGGAAATAATTGGACCTCATATTGGGGATAAACAGCTTTGTGAGGGAATCGAAACCCAGGCCCAGATGTTTGGTCTGGATGGGGCGGTGAGAAATTTGACGCCCGACCGATGGCTGGAAGAAGGAGAAACGGTCAGCTTTAGCGATCATTCCTTTGATGTCCTGCATTGTCCCGGTCACGCACCGGGGCATGTGGTATTCGTCAATATGCCAGCCAAATTTGCCCATGTCGGCGATGTTTTGTTCAATCGGTCAATTGGCAGAACGGATCTTCCCGGCGGCGATCATGCGGCCTTGATTAATTCGATTAAACAAAAACTGATACCCCTTGGCGATGATTTCAACTTTATTAGCGGGCACGGCGCGGGCGGCAATATTGGTGATGAACGCCGTGAGAATCCTTTTCTAAAATAGTTGCCTGCCTGTCATTTTTGACGGTGCTTGTCGACTGAATTTTTATGTCGTTTGATAAAGATGACAATCTCCCAAAACCGACTGGACTGCGCTGACTGGTTTGCTTGAAAGAATATGACTCAACACACAATCTCCTGTCGATGTGATCAGGATATAGTTGGTACAAATGTGGCGAGCAGTGGGATGCCATAAATTAAATTCATTGGAGAGACTCTGCAATTATCCAGAGTTCGACAAGCCCTTAAAGAGAAATCTGATTAATCTTTTCGCGGCCCATCAACTAACCTAAAAATCCCTGAATGTCATTTATCGCGGAATTGGTGAAACACCAAACAGATAAGGATGGATAAAAAGGAAAACCGCGAAGATAATCAAGCCTGTTACCAAAGGTTTTATTTCTGCTGTGAATGGAACCTTGTTTGGTTTTTCCCAAGCGCCTTCTCGACGATTTATAAGCGGGATTTCTACAAGAGCCCAAAGCCCCAAACTTCCAAAAAGAATGATCGACAAATTGTCACCATTTGCAAGCAAATGACCTATAGCCCAAATGACCATACCTGTGAGTTGAGGGTGTCGAACAAACTGTTTCAAGTTTGTTTTTGCCTGCGCAAGGCCAAAGAAAATAAACGCAATTAAAATAAGAAAATTGCCAACTGGTTGCCCCCAAGCAGGCGGAGCGTAAATCTGTGTTTGTTCAGCGGCGCGCCAACCAACAACCATAAGAATTATCGACAGCACAACGCCAATTGAAAACACTATTTGATAGGTTTTAGCTCCCAAACGTTCTCGCTGAGAATTTCGAAAATTCTGTGCTAAACTTGGGATGAAATGCAAACCAACCCACAACAATATTCCAATAACAAGCCAGATCATTTGTAACTCCAAGTTTTATTAGCTGCCTAATAAAATTATTAACACAAAAGACGTTGCAAAAACCATCGTTTTTGCAACAGCCTGACGAATGGCCGAGATGCGGACTTTGCACCAAACACAATTTGTCACTTTGGTTTGCCTACGACACATCCCTCAAGGTCACTTTGAGCGATTTCCGGTCGTTCGCTATCCGAGATTGCGCGGATCCATCAGTTCCATAGGCGAAATGTATGAATTCTAGTGCCAAACTTGGTATTGGTGGCCATGACCTTTGCCTTCGGGCGGCTTACTACTCCGCTGATATCATTGAAAAAGAAAATAATTCACAACGTTGTATGTGGATAAATCTCGCTCAATTTGTTTGTTTCGTTGTGGTTTCATTGCAGATCGGATTCCCAAGACACCCATCCGCAACGAAACCAACAATTTCTGTTTTTTAACGAAATTGGTTGCCGTTAGGATTTGTAGGGTTGATGTAAGAAAATACGTATTTGGTCGCTCACCAATTTACACCTCTTAGACACGAACGTATTCAATAACCGTTCCATTTGTTGGATCGGTGAGAGTAAGTTGTGTTGAGCTTACAACGAAATTGTATGTGATAAATCCAGAAAATATTGAATCGAAAATCAGTTGAGTGCCGTTTTCTATCAAATACGATCTAGCCTCAACCATTGTTAAAAGTTCAGGTGATGACGTGACTGAATAATTACCAAACGTATCGACCACGGCTGGATTGGGATCATGCCATGTGAAAGTTAAGTCGGTCCGAAAGGTAACCTCTTCGTTGGTGTAGGGTTCACGCCACTCTCCAATAATGTCGGACCCAGTTCCATTAATTCTGTTGAAAATCCATCCGTCCATATCCAGTGTTGTCGAATTAACCGAGTATGGAGAGGTATCGCCGACGATATAGTAGAACGAGTTGGTGTCGATCATAAATTTGCGACCAGAAGCAACGTGTTGCCAAGTCCCGAACAAATCTGGATTTGTTACGCTCTTAATATTCAATTTGGGTTTCGGAATATTTTTTTCGATCATTTTCTTCACCTAAATAAATAGTTGTCCAACGTTACAAATTACTGGAATGTTTTCAATCCTTGCCCAGAAGCATTTTGTCCGATTTGAATTGCACCGGTGTTTGTATCAAACGTGCATTCATTATTGGAACTTAACAACGTGTGATAAGCAGAAATTTCTTCTACTGATACCACTGGTAAATTATCAATCAAGGTTCCACCGTTTTCGTATAAATCGACTGACCCACGACCATTTTGTGGTGTCCAGTTGCAGATGTAATATCCTATCAATTTTAGTGGCATTTTTTTAACTCCATGTTGAATCCTGTATGGATAAGGTATTACTTGAACGATTGTGTTTCAAGCATTGCTAACCCGTATCAGAAACGGTCGTTTTGGTTTCTCGAGACTAAATGTCCAAGCGGACAGAGAGTTACTGTCAACTTGACTTCTCAATTTTGGTTTCAAAATTACTTTTCGCTTCCAATTCATCACCGCGAGTTTCAAGAATGTGGATCAGGGTCAAAAAGTGGCAAACAGAATGGATTGCATTAATGCGATGAGTGACCGCTTTAGGCCATTTTCGACGCAAGCCTGGCATGAGGTCATTCGATCTGCGACACCGTCAAATCAGTAATTGCGGGCTCGAAGCGGAATTTCGCCTATCTTTTTGCAACTAAGTTTTGCGACTGCTAACTCGCTGAAATCAAACACCGCGAAAAACCGTTGCAAAAACCTTGGCTTTTGCAACGGGTTGGCACAAGAATGGAATGTCATACTTCCGCTTCTACGCTTATGGGATCGACAGGCTTCTACATAATAAGTAAAGAAAGTGAATTATTCACT
>JAAENI010000622.1 GCA_024224595.1 Hyphomicrobiales bacterium | reverse complement strand
TGATGATGGTGAAGTAGTATCAAAAGGCGATGTGCTGATACGGCTTGACGATATATTGCTCAGGGCAAATCTAAATATTTATCAGAACCGCTTGCGCGAAAGTGTTGCACAATTGGCAAGGTTGATAGCTGAAAGGGATGCCATTTCTCAAATTGTTTGGGAAGATAATGTCCTCAATCTCTTTGAGCTGGAAATCGAACCGACTATCAAACAGGGCCAACAAAAGCTATTCGAGGCTCGACAAGCCACGCGGCAGGGGCAGATTTCCCAGTTGCGGGAGAAAATCAAACAGTTTCACAACCAGATTACGGGCATTGAAGCTCGAAGAGCATCCAGAATTAGCCAACTCGGATTTATGGATGAGGAATTGAAAGGCATCCGCTCCCTCAACGAAAAAGGACTGTCACCCAAATCAAAACTGATGGCGCTTGAGCGCCAAAGGGAGGAAATCATTGGTCAGATGGCCGAGCAAGATGCTGTACTTTCCCGCATTCAAAATTCAATCAGTGAAACGGAAATCCAAATTCTGCAAATCGACCGAGAATTCAGGCAATCTGTTTTGACCGAATTGCGGCAGATCGAGCAGGATGTCAATGACATGACACATCAACTTCACGCTACGGCGGAGAAGCTAAATCGCGTTGAGATTAAGGCTCCAGTATCGGGCATTGTCCACGAGCTTAGCGTATTCACTATTGGCGGGGTTATAGGCCCGGGTACTGCAATTTTACAAATCATTCCACAGAACGATGACTTTGAAATCGAAGCTAATGTGGAGCCTCAATTTGTTGACGAACTTTATCCAGGTCAATCGGCAACATTGCGCTTTTCCGCCTTTAATCAGAGAACTACACCGGAGTTGAATGGGTCAGTTAAAGTCATCTCTCCTAACGTAGTGGTGAATGAACAGACAGGCCTATCTTTTTACAAAGTCCGCCTAGCTGTTACAGAAGCTGAATTTGCTCGCCTGAATGATCAACTTATCATTCCAGGTATGCCCGTTGAAGTATTTATCAAAACCCGCGATCGCACCGCGCTCAACTATCTCGTAAAACCCATCATGGATCAGGTTCACAGGGCATTCAAAGAAGAGTGAAATCGGAAATGGGGATTTGGAATGAAGGGTTACATATTATGTCGCCAATTTAGCAAATTCCTTTTTATTCCGCTTTGTTAGAGTCTGTTCAAGAATACACATTACCCAAAACATCATCAATGGGACTACCTTTATATTGAAGAGAACCTCCGCCATGAACCTGATAGGTTGTGCCATATGAATCAGCATAGGATATGTACGAATGATAGTTTGCGTTAACCGGTCGCCACCTGAAGTTGGTAGCGGATGGATGCACTGGTCGAATTGCAGCAATTCCGTATCTTGACCCCAAAATTGGCAGATGAATGAAAAGGACTTCAAATTGCCCTACCAACCAAACGTCCAGCGCTGGATGGATTTTATCGAACACGATCATTCGGCCGAAGCGCTTGCCAAAATCATTGCCGATGATGCGGTGATGTTTAGCCCGGTGGTATTCACCCCACAGCGCGGCAAGATGATCACCATGGCTTACCTGATGGCCGCCGCTGAGACGATTGGTAACGACAGTTCAAATACTCAAAACAGACCTTGAACGCTACCGATCTGACCAATTACCGGGTGCCAAAGCATGTCGTTTTTATTGATGTACCCGAGTGACATCAGAATCAGTAATCTTTCTGATAAAAGATTCCGGCCTTGGTGTTGCCATCTTCGGTCGCTTCTCCGCGTAGTTTGACGCCTTTGCC
>JAAENI010000621.1 GCA_024224595.1 Hyphomicrobiales bacterium | reverse complement strand
CACCAGTTCAAAAGCAGATAATGACATTGTTGAAAGCTATGACTTACGCGCCAACTGTTATATTGTGAAACCAGTCGATGTTAATAAATTTATGGAGGTGATACAGCATATCGAGAATTTTTGGATCGATATTGTCTGCCTGCCACAGCATGAGGATAATTTTGAAAAAATAGCAGTCTAATATGATTAGTTTTCAGTTTAACGATAACACCAGTACCTGATTTTCTGTTGATCCAGGAATTGTTCGGCATTTTCACCTTGTAGCATGGCCAGGGTTGACAGGATACCCGCTTCGGTACAGGTAGCAGCGGCGACCGTGATTGATTGCGGTGAGCGGGTATTGGGCCAACCCGTTCCTGGATTCAGGATGTGCCCGTAACGTATGCCGTTGTGCTGAATAAACCTGAAAACATCACCGCTGGTTGCAAGAGCCCCGTTTTTCAGTTGAACCACAGCGCTTGCTTTGCCCGGGTGATGCGGGTTTTCGATGCCAGTCATCCACGATGAACCGTCCGCGAGTGGGCCATTGGTGTGGCAGTCACCACCAAAATTCACCAAAATACTGTTTGTGCTTTGTGATTTGAGCAAGTTGAGTACCGAATCGACGGCATATTCCTTGCCAATACCGCCGAAATCGATCTCCATAGCGTGTGGAACGGTCAGATTCGGATTATCCCAGTTGATTTTATTCCAACCGATATGGGGTAACAATGCATCTATTTGCTGTTGTGTGGGGAT
>JAAENI010000620.1 GCA_024224595.1 Hyphomicrobiales bacterium | reverse complement strand
TCGCGGTCCAGTGCCTCGATATCATAGCCACGTTCAGCAACAATTTCGGAGCGTGAGCGGATAAGATTATCCATTTCCAGCACAGCCGCCTTGGCATCCTTTTCAGGGTCTACCCATTGCCATGCTGGCGGCAACCATTTGACCGCATGAAATTGCATCCGGTTACGCTGATAGGCTGCAGCGCTGATAGAGCCAGTCAACACTTGCCAGTGAATGAAGCTATCCCATATAGGGCGGCAAAGCTGGTGAATGATCGTATGGTGCTGGACACCTTCGGCAAACCGGCGAAATTCCAGCAGAGCTGCCCTGGCCGATGAATAATTGACCTGGCTATAATCGCCGGTCGCCTGTTCATAGGTCACACCAACACCACTGGCTATGCGCCGGTGAATGCCCTTGGAAAAACTTACCGTGTCGCCACTGTCCGGCGGATCAGACCAATCAAGACGGCCATTGCCGGTTTCAACGCGGATGGTTCCAGGTTCAGCGGTGGTATCCAAAGTTTGATCTGTCTGCTCACCTTCCATGCCACCCGCTGTGCCATCAGGATCATAGAGTGATCCGACATACATTGCGCTGACTTTGGCACGAACCAGCATCGCATCCAGCAATGCGTCCAGATCACGTGCGGATAAGAGAATCGGTGCAAACCATGAAAGGCCGCGAACCTGCCCGGGCACCAATTGCCTGAACATATGAATAACCGCACTCGCCGGATAACGTATTGAGGTCAACGATAATCCGGCAAGTGCCTCGCCCGGTGCGTTTGGGCGAATCCAGTAGGCGACGATTTTGCCAGTGGCGTTGAATTCAACACCCTGGGTAATGCGACCAGCTGATTTTAAATTTTGTGATTTGGAGCGATCCAGTTGCTCGGGATGCAAGCGGCGATATTGCGGCGCACCTGTCATCGGGTCAAAGGAAATGAATGTCAGTGATTCGCCAGAAACAACCATGTCGCGAACCAGCACGCTCATCAGGCCATAGAGATCGTGCCGCCCGTCCGCATCGGCGACATCGGTATAGCCCAGAAAACTGGAAGCGAGATAATCTCGCACAGCGGGGCTGGTGTGTTGAGGCCGCGGCGTAATTCCTGTACCGACCAGGTTGGCGACAAGCGAATCGGTAATTCGAGTGCCTTCAGGTGTGTTAAGCGCAAAGTGGTAGGCTCGTGCAGCGACAACAGCTGCACCGCCATGAACCAGACTTGCGCTATCTATCCCGCGCCGGTCATCACGCCAGCGCCGGCCATCACTGGCAGCGTCGAGGGCGCGTTTTGAGATTTTGCGAGACAAATATCTGAACAGGTTTAGGATCATTTTCCGTGTCCCTTGATATATTGGAATAGCTTGCGATCTATTTCTGTCAGCAAAGCTGTCACATTGACTACGGCCATGCTTGGAACTTTACTGATGTAATCCGACAGGTTTTTTGTGTGGTATGTCAGGTAAAGTTTTCCCTCCTGGTCTGTAGTAGGGATTACAACCAGATAGTCTGGATTGGCCAGGTTACGGTTTGAAAAGTACAATTTTCTTTTTTCTGGATTGATGTGAGAACTTTCACTCGTCTCAATTTCTATCCGGTTCAACCATGCAATATCATCTTCAGAAAGCGGCCTGTCTGCGTTGTTTGACGATTCAATTTTGGAAAGATATTTGAGAGTTTCAGTCGCTTTAAAGTGAACATTGAGCGTATCAATTAAATTTGCGGTATTGGAAGTAATCTGAAGAAATGCTGTAGCAATACCCAGCATATAAACGTCTACAAGATTAAACTGTCGCCTTTTTCCTTGTCCTGCTGATTGTGAGTCCAAAAATATGTGTTGCTTTGATATTAGGTTTGTCAGCATTTCGCCGGACATGTTTTCAATACCAGCTACAACCTCGTGCGCCATTAAGCGTCGTCCGGAAAGTAATTCAAAAATTTCGATTGCTGATTCTTCTGCCATGCAACAGAAGTAGATGGCCATGACAGATATGTCAATTACTTATGTTGATAAGCAGAAGCTGGACGACGTGGGGAAGTTCCCCACGTCTAACTGCCGCCTGCCATTATCGGCGGCAAATCAGAACGAATTGGGATTCCTCCATAATCACACTGAACCATTCCCCGCCATACTGTTCTTGCATTTCCTTTCGCAATTGATCTGCGTAGTAGTGAGCCCGCTCCATTGGCAGGTTAGTCTGCATGCTTGGTATCCTGGTTTCCCGCCAGTTCGAAACATTCTCGGCAATCCGTGTAAGGTCGACATCATCAAACCAGTCAATCATATTATCCAGGGATAGTCCGGTGCACTTTGCTATCACCAGCAATTGGTCAAGGTGCTTTTCCTGATCAATCTCACCTGCGCTTGCCTGGGTGGCGACAAGTGCAAGTGGTGCAGCAATTGCCGGTGTGGATTTCAGAATTGATCGGCGTGTAAATTGGGCAAAAGCGCCCGGTTCGCGAAAATGGTTCCCCATTGCGTTGCTCCTGTGTTATGTTGCAAAATCGAGTTGGTAACGCGATATTAACTTTTATAATCGCAATGTCAACTCGATAAATCGATATGAGGTTGCGAATGCATAGTATTCAATGTAAAATGGCTAGGGTCGCGCTGGCCCTGTCGATAAAAGAAATTGCAAAACTTGCCGGTGTCTCCACCAACACGATTTCACGCCTTGAATCTGGCGAGGAATTAAAACCACGGACCATCAAAGCAATTCAATCCGTGCTTGAAAATGCTGGCGTTGAGTTCATTTCGGAAAATGGCGGTGGTGCTGGCGTTAGACTGAAAGCGAGAAAATTATGAGCTCAGAAAAACTGACTGAAGAAGCGCAACTTAAAGCAGCATTTACTGTAGTTGGCGAATTGGCAGCATTGGCGTCCAACCTCGATTATCAACTCAATTTAGTGATAGTTGTAATTTTGAACTTGAAAGTAACAACAATGCTGCACGGGGTTGTCGCGTCTCTTGACGTTGTTCGCAAAGTTGAAATTCTTAAGAACTGGGCTGATAAGATACCCGATGCTTCCTTAAAAAAACAATTGAAAAAGTACGCACGAGCGATTGAGTATGTCAGCAAATACAGAAATATCGCTGTTCACAGTTTGATTGGTGTCACGGATGGTATTGTGACGTTGGAATCGCAGTCGACGGCAAAATTTCTGAAGTCGATTAATCTAGAAACAAATACAAGAGACAGGCCCATATTGGATGATCTAAAAAATTCAATAAAAAAAGGTAGAATTGCGCTAGTTGATGGAAAAATGTTATTGCAGATTTTGGAAACAAAATTTGCAAAGTTTAGAACGGAGTGAAAATGGGCATTCCAATCGACCTAGCGGTAATCAGCACTGCACTAGAAATTGTCAAAGGCTTGGAATATTCTGAGTACGAAAGATAAAGGAATTTT
>JAAENI010000619.1 GCA_024224595.1 Hyphomicrobiales bacterium | reverse complement strand
CTCAATAACTGCTCAAGTCCGACAGCCTGCTAGGGTGTTCCCTTCCGTTCCCCGCAGGAGGTCGGCGGGCTGGTGCCGATCCGCCGAAGGCCAGTAATCCGGTCAACAAAAACCGAACCGCTCGCTGCAATTGATTATGGACATTATCGATACACTTCAAAATCAGCAGGTCAAACGGCTGCCGCTGTCTGATTAACAATCCAGCTTGAAGAAGGATTTTGCTGCTTATCGAGACAATACTAAGTTCCCACTGACGTCTTTACCGATATTGTTGAATGAGTTGATGAGTTCATCAGTATTTTCTGGCTGAAAATAATGGGCGCTGTCTGTCGCACAATCTTCGAGCAAAGCCTGACCACCTTTCGGTGCCCGGAAGGCTACCGTATAAACGGCTATTTCATCCCTCCTGGCCTTTTCGCAAGTCGCTCTTGTCAATGCATTAGCACGACTATTTCTACCTCCGCCGTTGTTACCGTCAGTCATGAAAACCATTATCAATTGCGGTTTCTGACCATTTTTATTCTGGTGGAAATCTATTTCTTTTCGATCTTTCAATTGTATATAGGCCTCGTTTACAGCATCTGAAGAATTTGTTCCGCCGCGAGCAGACATGGCATTCACATAGGTGGCGGTTTTACTTAGATCCCAATCGATTTCCTGGTCCCGCCACATCTTGGAATCATAAGCGACTGCACCCATGCGGAAATACTCTCCCTTGGGGTCTGCTTTTTCGAAATTCGAAATCATTTTGCCGACAGCGGTCTTGAGAGATACCATTTTGCTCCCGTTCATTGAACCGGAGCGATCAAGTACCAAAAACATCGAAAATGACCCACCATCGTCCACCTGCATGCCAGTGGCAGCTTGAACATCGGCTTCCCAACGGTTCATACCGACAATACCAAATATCGTTGTTTTGTAGTCAATATCTACATCAACGGCGACCCCTTTTGTGACCGGGTCAAAACTGATGGTATAACCATTATACTCATAGGATGACTCGCCGTGCATATTGGCCAGAAAAAACGGCTCGAATTCTGCGTTCAAGCGTGCATTCACAGCAGCTGTATCATTAATATCAACGTCATCCATGACACTTGCAACTGCGGCAAGTAGTGCTGCATCTGTTGCGTTTGCAACCCTGGTGTGCAAATCCGATGCCCGCGAATAATCTATCGCCGCACCGACACTCAACATAATCGGCAGGAAGGAAATTGCAAATGTTATGGCAATATTTCCTGATTCATGAGCAAAAAATTGCTTAGCCTGTTTAAAAATACTCACCACATAACCTCACTGAAATGCAAAATGCGTTGTATGAAAACTTGTCACAATAATGCGGACCAAAGGTTAACGATCCGGTGCAGTTATTTAAGCGGAGATGGATTCAAGTAAAACAGCGTTAATTTTTAGAGTCTGTTCAAGGTTAAAGGCCTCGTTTGTGATTTGTTTACCCTATCCAACTTTTTATGAGAAAATCTGAAAACATAAACCCAGAATTTCACTTTCGAAGTCAATATCGTTAAAAGTGTTGAGCGGGTATGCCGGTAAAATGTATCAGATTATCACTGCGTTGTCGATTGATCAGATCTGGTTGCTGACAGCAAATTTGCTGTTGTCTTCTCTGCTGCTGCTATGGGTACTCAGATATCGCATTTTATACCGCAATACCAAACAGGAAGCCCAACAGCATTACAATTCTCTTGATGAACTGAATGAAGGTTTTTATCGCGCCAAAGTCAATGGCAGTCTGACCTATGCCAATCGCGCAATGGTTAAACTGGTTGGGTATGAAAATTTTGAAGAATTTTGCGCAGTCACCCATAATGTGAGTGGAGCAGGATATCTCGATGCAGATCGCAGAAAACTGTTTCATGAAATTCTTATGAGAGACGGATACGTGTGTGATTTTGTTTCAGAAATAAGGAATGTCAAATCTGGTGAATTGATCTGGATTTCCGAAAATGCCCATTTAGTCACCAATGGGGATGGCAAAAATCCGACCCATTATGAAGGTCTGATGCTGAATATTACTGATGCGGTCCAACGCGAAAAGCTTGAAGACCGGATAGAGAAACTAGCCGATAATCTACCGGGTGGCCTATTCCAGCTTCATGTCAACAGGAATGGAAATTTTTCAGTGCCCTATGCTTCACCTGGATTTCACCACCTGACAGGAATAGGCAGGAACGACCTTGAAAACCCTAAAGTCTTTCTTGACAGTATTCATGCTGATCACAGAGAGCGATGCGCTCATTCGTTGTCTAGTTCAATTGAAACTATGTGCGTCTGGAATATAGAATTCAAGATCAAGCGCCCTATTGGAAACGATTGCTGGGTTCGTGTTGTGGCAACGCCCGAACGCCTCGCCGAGGGTGACATAATTCTCCACGGTCACATTAGTGACATCAGTGAACGGAAAATATCAGAAGGAAAAATAGCCTACTATGCCTATTATGATGCGCTAACAGGCTTGCCAAACCGCACTTTATTTATACACCATTTGGAAAAAGCGATTGTTTCATCAGCGCGAACGGGCATCTACAAGGCGCTTTTATTTCTCGATATCGATGATTTCAAAACACTAAATGACAATTATGGCCATGCAACTGGCGACCTGTTGCTCAAGAAAATTGCAAATCGATTGGACAAAATGATCCGGTCAAACGATACTGCTTCGCGATTTGGCGGAGATGAGTTTATCCTCCTGCTGGATGCCATCGGCAGTAATGCCGAGATAGCAAAAAAGAGTGCAATACAAGTCGCCAGCAAAATTATGGATGAATTTCAAAATGAGCTTGTTTTGGCAGAACAAAAATACTGCTGTACTTCCAGTATCGGGATACATGTTTTCAATGGCGACATTACTGATTGTGATACCCTGATCAGATATGCAGATACGGCAATGTATAATGCGAAGAAAAACGGCAAAAACAATATTGTAGTCTATGACGATTGTTTTTCAACGGTGTTCGCTGGTTCTGCGCCAGTTTCAATTACTGGGAAAGCAAAAGTCATTCACGAGAAATTCACAGCATAAATTCTTATAAACCAGTGACAATATGATGCGAGCCTCTGCCCCAGGTCGAGCGGCTTTGACGAAAAACGAATTTTTTGACTGAATCGAATTTGTTCATATGCAAAGCAAAATTTGCGCCCTGGTGCAACACACTACGAGTAAGATTCAACGCAGCTGATGGGTAATCTCGTTCGACCCATTTGTCCCGTGTTTTCAACACCTTCCACGTTCTCCAGCGTACCCCATGTCGGTTCCATGGTCGTTGTTGCGAAGCTTGCCCGATACGCTGTATCGCGCGACACACAACGGTTGACCGAATGAACCGGTATGGGGTATCACACGGTTCATATTTCATCAAATCCGCTCTAGCAGTTTGTCGGATTTGTTTTGATATTTAGGGTGCAATTTTGGCGTTTTTTGCTATGATTCGTCATGAAGAATTTTCGCTCTTATGACCGTTCGCAACGGTTGCTTTTACCACTTGATCTTAATGAATGGGTGGCTG
>JAAENI010000618.1 GCA_024224595.1 Hyphomicrobiales bacterium | reverse complement strand
CCCCCCATTGGAGAGTTAAATGAGATTGTTGATTTTTGTTTTATTGCTAGGATGCTGTCCCGCATTAGTGTGGGCTCACGGTGGTCATCCTGAATCCCAAGGTTGGCATGATTTTCTGCATTGGTTTCATCCAGCATATCTAGGCGCTTTGGCCTTGCCTGTTTGGATTATTCATAATCGAATCAAAAGACACCATGGCACTGCACAAAATACAAAATGATAGTGTCAGAATAACCGTTGATGGCCTAGTTCAAGGCGTCGGTTTTCGACCTTTTATTCATCGTCTGGCGAATCAGATGGGCTTTCGCGGGAGTGTCTGGAATAGCTGTGCTGGGGTCAATATCGATTTGATTGGTGATGATTCCAATGTTCAGCTATTCGTGAAAAATATGCATGACTGTGCCCCTGAGCATGCGCGAATCGATAATGTTACATTCGAGTCAATCTCTGAGCTGCCTGATTCACAGAGCTTTTCTATTCAACACAGCGAAGTAGAATGGCATGCCGACAATGTGCCACCTGACCGAGCGATGTGTAAGCGATGTCGCGACGAGTTAGTTGCTAACCAAGACCGGCATCAGCATTATGCCTTT
>JAAENI010000617.1 GCA_024224595.1 Hyphomicrobiales bacterium | reverse complement strand
TAGCACTGAAATCAAGAGTGTCTTAACTCTAAAAGCGAGAAGTCGTGTTTACGGTGCGGGGGGAAGTGGCGGAGATGGCGGGTTCACGGATATAAATATAGGGGATTTAGGGGAATCGGCTAAACTTCAATATATTCAAGAGGTCAAATTATATCGGCGTTTGGGGATCTTTTGTCTGGCCATATCCCCCTACACCAAAAAGAACAATCGTTAGGCTTAATTCCTCTGGAAATGGTTCGAAAAGTTTGCCAATCAGAGGTGAAATATACGCTGCGCAATCCGGCACACCACCCGGATCATATTCTTCCAGTTTCGCCGGAGGACACACGCTGATATCCTATGCTTATTACTTGTTTGGAAACTGTAACACCATATCTCAATCTGGAGGCGTCCGGGTACCATTTAACGTGCATGCAAACATTGTCAGCGCCTGCACTGTCCAGGCTTCCAACCTGAATTTTGGCTCCGTTGGTGTATTGAGTTCCAATGTTGACGCGACCAACACCATTTCAGTAAATTGCTCAACCGGAACTCCCTATACCATTGGTTTGGATGGCGGTTTGAGCGGCGCAACCAATCCGGCGTTACGCAATATGACCAGTGGCACCTCATCTATTAACTATGGAATTTTTCAAGATAGTTCGCATTCTATTCCATGGGGCAATTCTACCGGATCAAATACAATCAGTAGTGTCGGCAATGGCACAAGACAAAATTACACGGCTTTCGGACGCGTACAAATACAATCAACTCCGCCACCAGGTACTTACACTGATACAATTATTGTCACGATGACCTATTGATGAGCCTTTCGGGTAGCCCTTCAATCGCTAAAACATCAAATTTAGCTGACAGAATTAACTAAACATCAACCATATCTTGCGATCAAGAAATCAGCAGTCGATTTTCTGGAGTTGCCAAAAATGTTCAATTTCAACCCGCGTCCAAGTCTAACTGATTATACCGAGATAACAAAGGTGGTTTTTTGTCTCCGTGAGTTTGGTGTTCAGGACAAACAAATAGCAAAACGCATCACCGAGATCGGTGCAATTGATCTCGATATTCTCCAGACGGTTCTGCGCACTTCCTGAATTTAACAACGCTCATTAGCTGCTTCATTGAATTGATCGAACTCAGTTTTTCTTAATGCGGCGGATTGAAGCTGTAACGGTTCTGTCAAATCCCTCATTTCCGTTGGAATTTCGATTTTGAGCACGAGCATATTGGGACCGCAGATCACGTTCGTCAGCCTGCCAGATGGCTGAAATCATGGCATTTTGAATTCGCGAGGAATCATCCATCGAAATATGGATTTGACCAAATATGTAGTGATTGGCGATAACACCCTTGTGGCTGGAGGGCCGGGGCAGAATTCCGTACACCGGAAAAGCATGATAGAAGTTTTCAGCCAGTTCGACATTTGAGCTTACTGCCCCTATGGGACCAGGAATATCAATCAATCCAACATAGGCCACACGCACCCCAAGGCCTTTCATTTTGGAAGCCATTCTCATGGCTGCAATTGCGCCCATAGAATGACCGATAAAAGCAACACTTTGTGGTCGCCGTTTGGAAATTTCTCGGTAAATCGCTGCTGTATTTTCCCAACGCGTGATACGTGAATAAATACCTGCTTTAGCCAACAGTTTCGCCATATTGTCCAGGCCCCTGGAAAAATGCAGGCTTTTTTGAACGAATGAAAAATCGCCCGCACCACGAAACAGATAGACCTCAACAGCTTGTGAGGTTTTTGTAAATGAAACAATGGCCGCACTGAATGCCACCAAAATGAGTAATACACGATACATTTTTACACTCCGGCCAAACGAACACGGTCTAACACGCATAACCATAGCTAATCATGGTTGACAAATAGTTAGGCCACCTTTCTTTACACCAAAGGCCGATTGTTCACGCTCCCTGCACTACATCATACTTTGCCAGCAAAAATGAAAACCGATCAAATGATTCCGTGTAAAGAACAAACGCCCTGAGGATGAAAGTGGGTTCATATCTCTGCAATTGACGCACCTGTATTGCGGAAAAGTGCCCAAACTATGTTCAGGCGGCAATTCTGTGTATTGGAGAATACTGTTCGACTAGACCCGCCTCATTCAAACGCCGATCATATCGTTTGACTATAAGAACATTTATTCCGGCAATTTCAATATTTCCAACTTCTGCGGTTAAGATTCCAAACGATTGGGATAGCAACATTGAGGCGGCTTCCAATTTGGTTTCATTCGGTCTTTTTTTATTGGAAACTTTCAAAATATGAGTTGTTGGGGCGCCTAATCCCTTTTTTGGATTGGGCAAAACTCCCATCAGGTAAAATTGTCAGTGCAATCTTACTTTGCACACCTGCAATAGGCGATGGATCCTCAACATTATCCGGCAAGGGTTCACGCTCATGCAGCGCTATAACGATTTGTTCGATATATGCAGCGTCGAGCACCTCATAATCGGCTGCAAAATTTCCAGGAACCTTGGCAGGAGGTGCTCCAGATGCAAGGACTGATATTGCACCCGGACAATCTTTTCCAAGATGTAGCAAAAAGCCAGCAATATCATCGCGCTCAATTCCTTCTCTGTCCATGATGGGTTGCATGGTATCATCGCTTTCCTGTAGAAGATTTCCAAAGAAAGCGTGACATTGCGCGTCCTTATAGGGCGTTTCATGCATCGGCATTGATAGCGATAGGTTGATTGAAGCTGGGTTTAATATGTAGTTTTGATGGTAGGTGAAGGATAGAATGCCGTTTTCGTCACGAACGAGAACCCCTATTGGCCCTGCGAAGCCATCCAACCTGACATCCAAAAATTAATTCACTCAAAAATTGGTATCAACTGCGGTGAAAGCTAATTGAATTCCGGCAGCAGATGCCACTTTAATTACTTTGCCAATTTCCAAAGTTTGCTTGCCTTGTTCGAACTCGGATAAAAACCTCCGTCCTACACCGGCTAAATCAAAAAATTTTTATTGCGTTAGTCCTTTAGATTTCCGTGCACCGCGGATAACTTTACCAAGCTCTGCAACATTGCTGAAGGCACGAAAGCTGGGAGAGTTCTTGTGTAAGTTTTTTGGCGTTGGCATCTTTTGTAGAGCAGGTAGCGAGCGCATATTAGATACTGAAACCGATGGCATTTTTTGCATAGCGCTTCAAATCTTCACACCTCGCATTGCATCTTTGATAGCTTTTGATGGTGCCATGGCTGCTTCCATTGCTTTTTGCAACTGAACGCCGGGCAGATCCTGAGAGAATTTTGAAATCTCTCTAGAAAAACCCTGGGTTTCCAAAGTAGGCTTAGCGCTTTACTGATAATATCTTTAGGCAGTGGGTTAAAAATCGCCGCACTTCTTTACTGCCGTTTATTCACATCTACGCCCATGACATGGCGAGCCAGATCTTTGAATTTATCTTGTTCATGTGCGGTTTTGTTAGTAGCCATTCTTTTACCTCATGCCCCTGTACGGGAACATAAGGTATTTTCACACAGTTTTTAAGCAAATTACTCCCGATCGGGAACAAAAATACTCCAATCTGCTAATCACCAATCGGTATCTCAAACCGAAAAACTAGCGCAACTTCATTTCAGTTATGACCAAAACCATATTCAGGCCGCAATCCTGGTTTGATCTTCTGAACGCAGGCCCAATTGGTGGCAAATAGCGTAAACCAGGTCTGCCTTGTTCATCGTATAAAAATGAAAATCTTCAATGCCACGTTCAACCAGGTCCATCACCTGCTCAGCGGCAACCGCTGATGCAACCAGTTCAGATGTATGCGGGTCTTCCTCCAAACCTTCAAATCGGTCTGCAAGCCATTGGGGAACATGCGTACCACATTTGCCAGCAAACCCGGCAACTGACTTAAAATTGCTGACTGGCACAATACCTGGCACAATTGGTATATATATCCCGGCTTTGCGAACCCGCTCAACATAGGCTTCGTAAACATCATTATCAAAAAAGAACTGTGTGATTGCCCGGGTAGCACCATTATCTACTTTGCGTTTCAGCAAATCAATATCGGTGGCAAAATCCGCACTATCGGGATGTTTTTCAGGATAAGCTGACACTGTGATTTCAAAATCAGAAAATGCTTTCAGGCCCGCAACAAGTTCCGCACCATTTTGATAGCCCTCACGGTTTGCAGAAAATGAATGATCAATGCCCTCGGGTGCATCACCGCGCAGTGCCACAAAATGGCGAACACCGGCCTCATAATACTCACGAACGACTTGGTCAACTTCCTCACGCGTGGCACCAACACAGGTCAGATGAGCAGCAACTGTTAAATCAGTCTCTTTGATCAGGCGAGAAATGGTAGCATGGGTACGCTCACGAGTGGAACCCCCTGCTCCATAAGTGACGGAAACAAATGATGGTCCAAGCGGGCTTAATTTTTCAACCGAACGCCATAAATTATCTTCAAGTTTTTGAGAAGATGGAGGGAAAAATTCGAACGATGCTTTGATATTAGCTTCGCTCAATGGTCTTTGTGAAATACGCATCAAATTGTTTCCGTACTGATAATTTTGTTGTTGTCTGTTCCGATATCATCGGCGATTAGTATTCGCCGGTCACGAGCTAACCAAAGGGTAACTGTTAAAAGTTCTTCTGATGACTTTGCCGAATCAACAGGTTCAAGATCACGTGTTTCAATTAATTCAAGGCCAACATCATCTAACCATGCACTCATCTGTTCATGCGAAAAACCAAGCCTGATATGGGCCTGTTCAGAACGAACATCATCACGTGTATGGGGCGCAAAATCTACAATCAACAACCGTCCTCCCGGTGCCAATGCTTTGGCAGCTTCATTCACGGCTTCATTGGGGTCATCAAGATAGTGCAAAACCTGATGAATAGTAACCAGGTCAAAACTGTTATTAGGTGTCGGCAACATCGTAATATCACCCTGACGCACCTGGGCAAAAGAAAGACCTGTCCTGTCAATAGTTGATCTGGCTACTGCCAACATGTCACGGCTGGTATCAACCCCGATGGCTCTGGTATAAACATCACTGAACAATTCCAGCAAACGTCCCGTACCCGTACCCATATCAAGCAGTGTGTGAACGGGTGCGGAACCAACCATTTCCAACATCGCCTCTTCAACGCGTGCTTCATCAATATGGATTTTACGCAGACGATTCCAGTTTTCTGCATTGACTGAAAAAAACTGCTCCGCTTGCCTGGCCCGTTTGTTTCTTACCGCTTCAAGACGCTGACCATCGCGCTGAATCTGCTGGTCATTGGCATCAAGTCGGGCAAGCAGTCCACTGACAATCTGTGCGCCGGGGCCATCATCTGCTGCTCTAAAATAGGCCCATGCACCTTCCTGATAACGCTCCAGCAACCCTGCTTCAGCCAGCAATTTCAAATGACGGGATATCCGCGGTTGCGATTGACTCAAAATCTCGATCAGGTCGGTAACATTCAAGTCGCTCTTCGACAATAAAGCCAGCAACCGTAGCCGGGTCGGTTCACCAACAGCACGCAGTACACCAATTGTCTTGTCCAAGGATATCGCAGTGCGATCAAGCATTAAAGATTCCAAAATCAAGTTAATTTCATCATATAAAGATATGTTTATATCATTTTAAAAGAAAAAGCAAGGCCAAGCAAATTTATTCCCATTCACAATGCTGGAAATCCAGCGAAAACAATCCTACATGCGATGATGTCTGCCATCATGGTTCCATGATTGGCTGTGAAGTCTAAATAATCATCTATACATCTGAAAAGGCGCAAAAATTGTCAGATATATCTTCGTTTGAAATTACAAAAAAATGGCCCGCAACAAAACCGAATGCCATTCAGCTTTATTCACTTCCAACACCAAATGGCATCAAAGTATCAGCTATGCTGGAGGAAACCGGTCTTGCCTATGAAGCACATCTGGTTGATTTCTCCTCCGACGATCAACATTCACCTGAATTTGAATCATTAAATTCAAATGGCAAAATACCAGCAATTCTTGACCCCAATGGCCCTGATGGCAAGCCACTGGGCCTGTTTGAGTCAGGTGCTATTTTGCAATATCTGAGTGAAAAATCAGGCAAACTGTTATCTTCCGATCCAGTAACCAAATATAAGACAATCCAGTGGCTGCATTTTCAAATAGGTGGCATTGGCCCGATGTTTGGCCAATTCGGTCACTTCTACAAATTTGCCAAAGATAGCTGTGATCACCCCTACCCCATTAACCGTTATAAAAATGAAGTTCAACGTTTGCTGGATGTCCTCGACGATCATCTTGAAGAAAACAAATGGATGGCCGGAGATAATTATTCAATTGCCGACCTTTCTATCTGGCCGTGGTACAGAACCCTGGGTGGGTTCTACGAGGCAGGAGAGTTTCTTGAATTGGAAAACTACGAAAACGTGAACCGTTGGTCAGAAATATGCAGCCAGAGACCTGCTTCGATAGCCGCGATCAATATTCCCCCACGCGGTTAAGGGGAGTTGGAGGCTGAAAAAGAGGTCATTGATACAACCACTGTTCCCAGACATGACCGACGACTTTTTCTCCAGGTTTAATGATACCCTCACGCTCAACCCAGGCAACCACACCACGTTTCAGACGTGCTGCCTGGGCAAATTCCAGAGCAATATCACTTTTTGAGGCATCAAAAATACCATCCGTTGAGCGGGATTCACTAGACAAATGTTTTGCCACTGATGCGCCGGCAAATCGGCATGGTCCATTATAACCATCTACTCTTAAAGTTACTCCGCCCTCAAATATCAACACGCTGCGAGGTGGCAGAAGGCTGAAGTTTTCTATACCATCAATCACCAGATTAGCACCGATCCAGCCTGGTTTTAAATGCCTAATATTGAGATTTTCAGCAATTTCGCACATTTCATCACCGGCTAATATAGACAATTGCCGCTCATTGCGCATCTCGATTCCGCTTTCATACCAAGGTTCGCGCACACCAGATAAACGGGTCTGACCAGCATGATAGTCTCCAGCTATCCCCTCGTAAGTCAATTCCAACTGGTCAACTTCTGTAGAGACAAAATCCGCACCCGCAGCTTTCAATACGGAAGTAACAATGCCCTTTACTTTCTGGCGAGGAATGATTTCAACCATTGTGTTTTCTCCTGACTAGTCTCAATAACAATAGTAGTTATATTAGAACTAATTTAAAACAAAAAGGGAAATTATCCCACTAAATCAGCCAACTAACAACGCAATAACAACCAATCCAGCAATTTTCAACGAAGTGTTGACACGTCGGGTTTGTAGCACCAAAAATAAACTTCAATGTTTTAATATCAGGAGAATAAAGATGAGCCTGTCCAAGCCAATTGTTGCACTCGAAATGCCAGGTTCCGAAGAACCTTTAAACGATAGCCAGAAACGTTATCTTGAAGTGTGTGATGAAAAACTCGGCTTTGTGCCAAATGTTCTCCAGGCTTATGCCTGGAATGCTACCAAATTCGATGGTTTCACCCGCATGTATAATGATCTGATGCTTGGCCCATCCGGATTGACCAAACTGGAAAGAGAAATGATTGCCGTCGTCGTGTCCTGTGCCAACTCCTGTTATTATTGCTTGACCGCCCATGGCGCTGCTGTCCGCAAAATGTCTGATAATCCAAAACTTGGCGAGCAAATGGTAATGAATTATCGCACGGCCGAACTTACCCCAAAACTGCGTGCGGCACTTGATTTTGCCTACAATTTGACCATCAATCCTGTAGAAATTGATGAACCCGACCGCCAAACGCTGAGGGACGCGGGTTGGGTTGATCGGGAAATTTGGGATATCGCCGCCGTAGCTTCATTCTTCAACATGTCAAATAGAATGAGTGCCGCAACTGACAAACAGCCTAACGATGAATATCATTCCATGGCCCGATAATTACCGGGTCCAAATGCACGTCATTTCTTCTGATCTGAATGTAATAATTATCGCCAGACTTAGACTTGTTTGTGCAACTTGACCCTGCCCGGTTTTGAGCATCAGATGCAGACATGTACAAACAGATCATTTCAAAAGTTGTCGGGAAAAAGCGCTGAAACAAATCGAAAAACGATACGTTTTGCGATATTGCGATTAAATGCATCCGGATGCAGAAGGTAGTCGGCCCACATACCTTCCAACAGCGCAATAGTACCGTGAGCGGCATCGCGTGCTAATGTGTCGGCCTCCTCCCGACCTTTTGCAAGATCGCAATATGCCTGTATGAACATTTTTCTCAGAGCTTCATCACGTGTGTCGGAATGTTGGGCAAATGAATTATGTGAACGAGCTTCGCCCCGAAAAGCGAACCAGGCATTAACAGTTTTAGGGTTCAGTATTTTGTCACTAAGGTCGGCGGAGATCAATGCTCGCAAGCGGTCGCGGGCATTGGTTCCCGCCGGTTGTAAAAAAGTTTCTAACTGGGCATAATAAACTTCACTCATGTGACGCGCTGCTTCGACTAATAAATGTTCTTTGTTGTCAAAATGCAAATGAACCATACCCCGTGACAATTTTGCCCTCGTGATAATCCTGGTTATCGACGCACCGGCAATTCCGAATTCCGAGACAGTCTCGATAGTTGCTTCAATCAACTGTTGGCGATGACGTTTTTTTTTGTTCTTTTTTCCATATATGGTCGTCTCTCTTTATGCTTTAGATTCTAATTGTTTTTTGCATCTGTTTATTTTTGAAATGCAGTTATCAT
>JAAENI010000616.1 GCA_024224595.1 Hyphomicrobiales bacterium | reverse complement strand
GAGGCATGTCTAGATGGATTTTGGTCCACATTTATTGCTTGCCTCGCTAGAAGGCGCGGTTACAGCCGCAATCCTTGCACTAACAGCAATGGGGCTCAGCATCGTCTTTGGTGTCATGCGCGTCGTCAATGTCGCGCACGGCGAATTCTACATGATCGGTGCGGTAATTGCTTGGGTAGTGGCGTCATTTTTTGGTACCTATCCCGTAACTGGATTTGTCGCTGCACTGATCGTCGCACCGGTTGTTGCAGGCTTGATTGCCGTGATTGCAGACAAGCTTATTCTGCAACGTATCAATTACGATCCCGACAGAACAATCGTCGCTACAATTGGCCTTCTTTATGTCATCCAGCAAACGGCACTGATGACATTTGGCCCGGATGCCCGTCCGGTTACTCCGCCATTCAACAGCCGTCTCTCTTTGCCTTGGTTTGAATTTAGCGACGGTGGTTTTTCGATAATCTGGCCCTGGGGGTTGAGCATTACGAGCTACAAGCTTTTCGTCATCATTGCTGCCATATCAATACTGACAGGTTTGTGGCTATTGATGACCCGTACCAAGGCAGGTCTGATCATGCGGGCAACCCAACAAGACAGCGAAACCGCGCTGGCGTTTGGTGTCCCGGTCAAGCGGATCTATTCCTATGTTTTCGGATTAGGGGCAGGTCTTGCCGCCATAGGTGCGGTTCTTGTGGTACCGATCCAGCAGGCACATTACCTGATGGGGCATGATCCATTGCTGCTGTCGTTTATTGTTGTGATCATCGGTGGTCTGGGGAGTTTGCCTGGTACAGTCATTGCTGCATTTCTTATCGGGATGAGTGATGGGATTATCTCGGTGTTTTTCTCTCCTACCCTTGCCAAGATTATAGCAACTCTGGTGGTCGCACTGGTTCTTGTATTCCGGCCACAAGGACTTTTGGGGAAGAAAATCTGATGGTCAATGCGCATCGATCTTATATACTCCATATCAGCATTATCGGCATGCTCGCGGCAATGTTCTTTATACTGCCAGCCTACCATGTCGGCAATCTATCCAGAATAATGGTGTTGGCAGTTTATGCGATGGGGTTCAACGTTTTGTTCGGCTATACCGGGCTTCTCAGTTTGGGGCATGCGCTTTTTTTTGCAACAGGCATGTACGGCCTGGGAATGGCGATGAACACTTTCAATATTGCGGCAGAACCAGCCATGCTGATTGGCGGGATCTGCGCATTTCTGGTTTCAGCTGTTATTGGATTCCTGGCGCTACGAACAAGTGGCGTCGCGTTCATGATCGTGACCTTGATGTTTGCGCAGGCCGGATACCTTACAATTTTATATTTCGGAGCTTATACACGCGGCGATGAGGGGTTTGTTATACCGCAGGCAGATCGGATGATCGCTGGCATCGATATCACTGGCGAGACAGCGCGGTATTTTTCGGCACTGTTTCTGTTTTCTGTAGTGTTTTTGTTGATTATGTATCTTGTACGCTCCCCGTTCGGGCACACTATAGTAGCAATCCGTGAAAACGAAGAACGTACCAGAATGTTGGGTTACGACACGGTTCGTCATAAGCTGGCTGCTGTCATTATCTCCGGAACGATTTCAGGCATTGCTGGTGCCGCCTATGCACTATTGTTTGGATACGCCGGGGCTACCTTTGCAACTGTCCAGTATTCGATCTTCCCGCTTTTGTGGGTGTTGCTTGGTGGCGCAGGCACCACGCTTGGGCCAATAATCGGCACCATTTTCATGTTCTATCTGATCGATCTGTCCAGCACAGTGACGCAGGCATACATGTTGATTGCGGGAGTAGTTCTGGTGTTACTGACACTTTTTGCCCCTCAGGGCCTGGCTGGTGAACTCAGAAGGCGGGTGTTCAAATGGTTGCCGTGAACATTCTTACTACCAAGGGTCTGACAAAAAACTATGGTGGCATCAAAGCCAATACAGATATTGATTTTGAACTTCAGCGCGGCAAAGTCACAGCACTTATCGGACCAAATGGCGCAGGAAAATCCACTTTTGTCGGCATGCTTTGTGGGCGATTTCCTGCCACCCGTGGCGAAGTTTTTTTTGAAGGTCAAAACATTAGCTCACTTCCTGCCCACAAGCGGATTCAATTGGGTATTGCCTATACATTTCAGATCACATCGGTGTATTCAGGCCTGACTTTACTGGAAAACGTTGCAATAGCCGCTCGGCGACGTTTGGGAAAGGATTTCGCATCGGTTACTGAAAAGGTCGACTCTGTGCTCGCGCAAGTAGGGCTCAGCGATCGTGCATATCAAATCGCCGGTGATCTCAGTTATGGACACCAGCGCGTGCTTGAGATTGCGATGGGTCTTGCACAAGATCCACGGCTATTTATTCTCGATGAACCAACACAAGGACTGGCAGAGACAGAAATCGACGATTTTGTGAAGCTGATAAAATCACTTGCTGGCGAAACGACAATCCTGCTGATCGAACATAACATGGATGTGGTCATGCGAACCGCCGACCAGATCACCGTTTTGGAGTTCGGCAAGACGCTTGCATCAGGAACGCCTGATGAAATTCATCGAAACGAGGCAGTTCAGGCTGCGTATTTGGGGACAGCAGCTGATGCTTGAAGTCGATCAAATCCATGTTGCCTACGGGCGCGTTAAAGCGCTCTATGGTGTCTCTTTGACTGCCAATGCGGGTGAAATTCTCTGCCTGTTGGGCCGGAACGGTGCGGGCAAAACGACAATCATGAAGTCAATCATGGGACTTTTGCCAATCACGACCGGTACGGTGAAACTTGAGGGCAAAACGATAAGCAAATTACCTGCCTATGAAGTCCCCAGACAACGCATTGGGTATGTGCCGCAGGGTCGCCGATTGTTCCCGGAACTGACAGTTTCAGAAAACATCGAAATGGGTTTGATGGCCTGCAACGAGCACAACGAGACGCGAGAATGGGTGCTGGATATATTTCCCCGGCTTCGCGAACGCCTGAACCAGCAATCCAGTACCTTGTCAGGCGGGGAACAACAGATGCTGGCGACAGCGCGGGCGTTGTGTCTGCGCCCACGTGTTTTGTTGCTGGATGAGCCCACCGAAGGCTTGCAACCATCTATGATCGAACAGGTTCGGCAAGTAGTGGTTAGGATGAAAACTGAAGGCGTCGCGATTATTCTGGTTGAACAGCGTGTTGATGCGGTTTTGTCGATTGCCGACAATGTGACTTTCATCGAGAATGGTCGTGATATGAAAACTGTGACTGCCAATTATCTGCGCGAAAATCCGGCACTGCTGAAAGAACATTTGGGAGTTTGATCGACACGCGATCAGCGCTATTAGATTTTGAGTGTCCGGTAAAACCGTCTTAACGCTGGGTGTCATCTTTGCATACCTATTCACAGCCTTGGGATAAAATATCCTCGGCCATCCCTGGTGGTGGCACCTGATACATACCGAATATTATTGCTGAATAAACAAACAGTCTTAGTTTCGACACTAAGACTTAGGAAATTTTTTTAAGCAAACCCAATAGCGTTGCCTGTTCTGCTGGCGACAATGGTTCGAGTGTTTCCTCAGAAATACGTCTACCCGCCTCATGCAGATTTTTTATCATGTTTTTTGATGCCTCGGTCAGCTTAATGATTGTTCGACGTTTGTCATTGGGGTCCGATTCCAGGCCGAGCAAGCCTTTCTTTTTCAAACGATCCACCACTCCCTTAATAGTAGCAACATCCATTGAAGTCAGACGCCCAAGCCGATTTTGAGAACATTCACCTATCTCAGCGATACGCATCAAAGCTGAAAATTGTGTCGGAGTCAGCCCATCAATTGAATGCTTTTGAAAAATAGACGCGTGCTTTTGACTGGCAATTCGTAAGACATAACCAATCTGTTCTTCAAGAACATAATCGCTCTCAATATCCCGCAATTTCATATTTTCCACATTCAACCCTTTTTTTGATTTTCCAGCGTCTTCTTTCATCGCTTCTAACACCAACCATTTTCCAGTGTAAATTGGCGCTGCATATTTCTGGCAGGTGGGGCCACTACAATTCAACTTGATTGGACGTGCATTATGTTAGTATACTAATAACAAAATTTGAAGGTATTTTCTCAATGAAGAGCGCAAAACTTGTTATCAAAAATATTGGCATGATTTTATCAGGGGACATGGATACCCCAGTATTGGATGGCAATTGCATGATTGCAATCGATGGGAAAATCTCGGTATGGGGCGATCAAAAAGACTTCGACACCGATGATGCGACAACGCTTGTAGATGCAAAGGGTGTGACACTCGCGCCTGGGTTGATTGACAGCCACATTCATCCGGTTGTCGGTGATTACACGCCACGCCAACAACAACTCCACTGGATCGACAGCACACTTCACGGTGGGGTCACCACACTGATTTCTGCCGGCGAAGTACACATGCCAGGCCGTCCCAAGGATGTTGTGGGATTGAAGGCAATGGCGATCGCTTCCCAGCGCTGGTATGAGAATTTCCGCCCTTCAGGCGTGAAAGTGCATGCTGGCGCGCCGGTGATCGAACATGGCATGGAGGAAAACGACTTCAAAGAACTTGCTGATGCCGGTGTTAAACTGCTTGGCGAGGTTGGACTTGGGACCGTAAAAGATGGCAAAACAGCAAAACAGATGGTCGATTGGGCTCGCAAATATGGTATCCAGAGTACGATCCATACCGGCGGCCCCTCAATCCCCGGATCTGGCTTGATTGATGCCGATATGGTGATAGAAACTGGAACTGATGTGATTGGTCACATCAATGGCGGCCATACCGCGCTACCCGATGACCAGATCATATGCCTTTGCGAAAGTTGTGCCGCCGGGCTCGAAATCGTCCACAACGGTAACGAGCGCGCTGCCCTTTTGACGCTGAACACCGCGCGCGAACTCAAACAACTGGACCGTGTCATACTTGGCACAGATGGCCCGGCAGGGTCTGGGGTTCAACCGCTTGGAATTCTGAGAATGGTAGCCATGCTATCCAGTTTAGGTGACACGCCTGCTGAAATTGCTTTTTGTTTTGCCAATGGAAACACATCACGTCAGCGTGAGTTGGATACCGGTATCATTGAAGCGGGTAAATGCGCGGACTTTATATTGATGGACAAGGCCCAGCATGCTCCTGGAAAAAACCTTCTGGAATCTGTTCAACTGGGTAACCTGCCTGGAATTGGCATGACCATCATTGATGGGGCAGTCACCAGTCTTCGCAGCCGCAACACGCCTCCGGCGGAGCGTCTGCCTGAAGTGATTTAAGATACAACACAGATGCCGTGGAATTTGTTTAAAATACCACGGCGACATCATACATCACCGGGATAAAATTCTTGCTCAAATCGCCCAACACCCGATTTGTCTTGCGCATTTCATCAGATCGCAGGACGGCCTGACTGGCAAGCAGATTTGAGATTGGCAGCCGTTTCCATTCGGCTCCTGTTATCCTATTGGGGGATGCATTGTCATTGTGCGCCCGGATCAATACGTGGCTCATATTTTGCCTCTTGATGCCCATGAAGAACTGAGCGATTTCTTTGCCGGGTTCTTGCTGAACCGAAGGAAATCGGTGCACCTAAATTTGGGCTCTAAGGTAATAATTTATTCACAATATGCGAAGAACTTTCCTTAATTAACATATGCTAATGTGCCTACGATTCATATTGTGAACGGGGTACATCCATGAAACTCAACAGATATTTGGTTATGCTGGCGAGCATTATTGCACGTTTTTGGCCAAGTTATCACGGCAGCATTGCGACGACTGTGGGCATCATGATCGTACCAATAATGGCTTCAATTAGTGTAGCAATAGATTATTCCATGGCCCAACAGATGCGTTCTCGTCTTCAGGAGATTTCAGATGGAGCTGCATTGGCTGCTGCTTCAGAATTAGGTCTGTCTGGATCGAACCAAAATACGATAGAGGAAATTGCGCGTAATTATGCTATATCTCATGATCGCGATCTGAAGGTAAGTGTTACTATTTACAATGAAACCAGCGAAGTACAAGTTGATCTCTCCAAGCACTGGAAGCCCCTGCTGATCCAATACATTGACAAGCAGTCTTTCCCGGCAAAGGCTTCTGCCAGAGCATCTAAAAACGGCTCTAGCAATTTATGTATTTTGACTTTAAACGAGACTGCAAGGGCTAGTCTCGCCATCGAAAAAAATGGCAAGGTCTCTGCGTCAAATTGTTCGATTCAATCGAATTCAACGAGCAGCAAAGGCATCGTTGTCGAAGCTCAGGCAAATCTCAAAGCATTGGATATTTGTAGTTCTGGTGGTTATTTGGGTTCCAGTAACTCGGTGTCACCTAGGCCCATTGTTGATTGCCCAGTTATCCCAGATCCAATGATCAACCGCTCTTTTTCCAGCAAGAATGTTTGCCACTACAAAAAAATCAAACTGAAGGGAGGAAAGGTTACTTTAAGTCCCGGCACCTATTGTGGTGCAGTAATCGCTGACCAGAAGGCCGAGATTCAACTGAGGCCTGGGCTCTACCAGTTCCTGAACGCCCCTTTGATTATCGATGGCGGATCAAAAATCTCAGGGAAATATGTGACCCTGCAGTTTTCCGGCAGTAAATCATACATACATCTAACTAACGCATCGACAGTTGAATTGAGTGCAATGAAAACAGGTGCCACAGCTGGCATTTTACTAATTGCAGACAAATCGGTAAATCCCAATACTGTGTTTAAAATCCAAAGTGAAAACGCCAGGGAATTTACCGGATTACTTTACCTCCCAAACAACAAAATTGAAATAGGAGCTGATACGAAGCAAGGAGATGCATGTGCTAGTGGAGGCCCTCACGGCCCCAAATGTAAACACCTCCCTGAATCTTGTGAAACCAATTTTGGTCAGTTCTCTGACTGGACAGCTATTGTTGCCGATCAAATAGAAATAAACAAAGGCGTCAATTTGGTGATGAACACCGACTACAAAAACTCAGACATCCCTGTCCCCATCGGAGTTGGAAATGCGCGCGGTATATTGAAACTTACCCGTTAAGAAAACTGCACCGATGGCGAAACGGTTAGGGAATTTCTCTGGCGTCCAGCCCGACTGACCCAGCCCCCTGATCCGGGCCATTCAGGTGTAGAAGTATCCGTTCACGTTTGTTTCTTGTTTTTGGCTTTACGGTAATATTTTGTGCCAGATGACAGGTTTTCTCGTGGCAGATTTTTTCCAATCATTTCAGATGACGAGTTTGCAAAAACCCGTGTTGCAAGGCTGAAGTTGAAAATAACCAGAGCAAGAAGTTGTAGTTTCAATTGCGGTCTCCTGCCGTTTCTTTCGCACTAACCAATGCCCGCTCTGCTTTCACCAATGCCTGGGCTGTACTGGTTGCATCAGTTTTGGTGTTGTCTACAAACACCTGAGTAACGACACCTTTTTTGAGAAGTTTTTCTGGCGTTCGAGGTTGGCAAGAACCTCGACTTTCTTCACGATCTGGCCAACCTGCAGTTTAATTTCATTCATCCGCCCTGCCATTTTGAATGTTACTGTAGGCAGTTCCCAGGGTTGCAAAATACTAGGGAAACGACGCAATACGCTACGTTCATTGTCTGCTACAAGAACGGTTTTAAGTCAACGTGGCACTGCTTTGCCAGATTTTTTCCCGTGTCAGGTGAACAGGCAGGGAAAAGTGCCAAGGTGGCCAGCAGGCAAAGAATTTACTTCATAATTTTTTCCCCTGTACACACATTTGGTGATAATTCTGGCAGTGATAATTCCGGTGATTGTTGATCTTCGTGGTAGGTTGGTTAAGCCGTTTGGAGAAAATACAATTTGTAAATCAATCTACAATGCCTTTTGAAATGGCTATTGTTGAGAAATGTGCTGGTTTGCTACCAGAGCCTTGCCAAACTCTTCAAACAAGGCTCTATTGACCGGATTGGTTTGAGGATCATATTCCGCATGCCATTGAACGCCAAGGGCAAATCCTGTTGCATCTGCAATTCTTATCGCTTCAATTGTGCTGTCTTCTGCCACTCCCTCAACCACAACCCTTTCACCGGGTTGGCAAATCCCCTGACCATGCAGCGAATTTACCCTGATGGTATCTTGGCCAAAAATCCGTGCAAATGTGCCATCTGTGACAAGTTTAACATCATGGCGATCAGCGAATACCACATTGGGATCAGGATGTATCTCGCCGGTGTCAAGACGCGGCATGCGGTGATTCATGCGACCAGGAAGATTTCGAATTTCTGGATGCAATGTGCCGCCAAATGCCACATTCATTTCCTGCATACCACGACAGACGCCCAATAACGGTATGCCCCTGGCGACGCAAATCTCAATTATGTTGAGCGCCATCGCATCGCGTTTTTGATCGTAGGGTTCGTAGGAAATATGAGGCTCTGTATCAAAAAGTGCTGGATGTACATTTGCCCTTGCACCTGTCAGCAATATGCCGTCGACAATATCGAGCAATGCACTGATGTCGGTTATATCAGGTTCGCCGGCAAACATCAGAGGCAACGCACCGGAAACATCAGCCAGGGCAGTGAGGTTTTTTTCTCCGACCAGTTGTGTATTGAAACGATCTTCAATGACGTAGCTATTCCCGATTACTCCAACTACTGGTTTAGTCATCGTCTATTTTCCCAACTCTTCAATTCCAAGACCGCAAATTACTCTAATCCTGATATCATGTCATCGCAGTGACGTGAAGTACAGGCAACCAAACAATTCCAGTATCCGAACAGAATTGAAGGGTTTTACAACACAATAATGCAAATGCGATATTTATCAGATATGGCGATATTTTGAGTTGCACTTTTGGACATGTGGCGGATTGTTGAACGCTAGTTTTGGCGATCGACATTTACCATCGTGCTCAAGCGATATTATGGTTATTGTATTTCTGTCCAGCTAGTGGATTGTTAAACAGGTGACATAAAAAACAGGCAGCACCCGGCAACTTCAAAGCGTCGGAGGCAAGTATCCGGTCACTGGTATAATGTTCAACCTCGGCCAGGCAGTTAATGGTTCCAATAACCTGTGCGCCGATAACAATGGGTACGTTAATTACCGATTCACAACCCAGAGACTGGATCAGTTCATAATCATCGAATACTGCAGCAATTTCACTGATATCATTGGCAACAAATGTCTCGTGATTATCAATTACCTGTTTGCTCCAGGGAGTATTTGTTACTGGCTTTTTTCCAAATATTGGGTAGGCATCGGGCATATTTGAAAAAATGCGAGCCGCTTCGCCCATTTTTTTGTCCACGCTCATTAAAGTAAAAAGTCTATGGCCGACCAGTTCCCGGGCGAGATCTTCCAGGCTCTGAAAAACATCACTAAAATCATCCGTGCAATCAGCCAGTTTGTTGGTGAAGTTCTGGTAAATTTGATACTGCATTGGTTCGCCTTAAAAATTTATGCAGGCTATATCCGTTGTTCCTTTCTGGCAACCCTGGTCAGCTCTAACCAGTCCTGCCAGTTTGTCGGGCTTGACCTCTGTTTGGGAACATTCTGCTGGAAATCAGGGACTAGAAGATAAACGCCCCGGTCCCAATCATGCATGGAACCGTGTGCCGGAAGATGTGCAAACCCGCATCATTGATCTAGTTCTTGACCGGCCGGAACTGGCTCCACGTGAACTGGCGGTTACATTTACTGATACCCAAGATTACTTTGTATCAGAAAGCTCGGCATATCGGCTACTAAAAGCGCATGATCTGATCACCAGCCCGGCATTCATTGTCATCAAGGCCCCAGTGAGTTCAGGGATAAAACAACAGCCATCAACCAGTTGTGGCAAACAGACTTCACCTATTTGAAAGTAATCGGCGGGTGTTGGTTCTATCCGTCAAAGATCCTGGATGATTGCTCGCGCTACATTATTGCCTGGAAACTGTGTACCACCATGAGCGCGTCAGATGTAACCGATACATTGGAAATGGCACTTCAGGTTTAGGGTTGTGACAGGGTAAATACTGCCCACAAACCACGATTACTGTCTGACAACGGTCCCTGTTACATATCCAGCGACCTGGCAGAGTGGTTGAACGACAAAGGGGTGAGTCATGTTCGTGGGGCACCTTATCACCCCCAAACCCAGGACAAGATAGAACGATGGCATCAAACCTTGAAAACCGCATCCTGTTGGGAAATTACTTCCTGCCTGGCGACTTAACCCAGCAGATTGAGGCCCTCATCGAACATTATAATCATCAGCGATACCACGAGAGCCTGAAAAATCTCACACCTGCTGATATCTACTTCGGGCGTGGAAATGCAATTTTAGACCGAAGGGAAAGGATCAAACGAAAGACAATCGAGACACGGCGCTTGCAATACCGAAAAACTGCCGCATAATATCAACAACAGTTGAGCCGGAGTCTCTCTTATATCAGACAGCCATTTGACTCAAATACCCTGACCACGACATTTTTGAATGTACCACAAGTATCGGCGTCTCAAACAAAAGATGCCATTATCGAAACCAGACTAAAAAAGAGGCAGCAAATGAGCCCATCCAACCTGACCGCTCACAGTTACTATATTGGCCTGCTAATCGCTCTAATTGCCATATTTGTTGTACCCCCTTTTTTTGACCGCGGTTCAATGTTTAGCCAGTTGTCCAGTGTTTCAGTTTTTTTGACGCTTTTGTTTTCTATGCTAGTTATAAGTCATAGCAAAAAGCTGATGGTGGCATCACTCGTTCTCGCAACTCCCTTGTTGTTGGAAATTACGCGGTCTCTATTTGGTTTTGATATTGCTTTTATTTCTTCATTATATCCTTATTCCGGCATCGCATTTGTTCTGGTAATTATTGTTGTAATGCTGAAGGACATTTTTTCTTCAAACGAGGTCGATTTGTTGCTTATTGTGGGATCAATTGTACTTTACCTCCTGATCGGCCTTTTATGGGGGTTCATATATCTGGCTATTGAACAATCCGGTTCCGGATCATTTACGGCTAATTCGATGCAAACCATCGGATTCTATGAACAAACTCGTACTTTTTTGTACTACAGTATCACCACGCTCACAACGTTAGGGTATGGCGACATCGTTCCTGTTTCGCCGCCAGCAAGAGCAATGGCGGCCATGGAAGCGGTCGCAGGACAACTTTATCTGACCATATTGGTGGCAAGGCTTGTGGGTATGCACATCGCGCAAAAGCGATAATTCCAGTACAAACTGGGTTTCAGGGAGCACGAGAACTTGCTGAACAGGATCGGCACAAAGGTTGTTTACCATGCCCGCTCTATTGCCTGACAAAGCCCAAATCCATGTAGTATTAGTTAGATGTGCAGAACCAAAAATAACGTTGATATGCAATGCGCACCATGATAGCGTCCAGCCTTAAAAACAAACCCGTTCGAGAGATATCGGATACTAACACAGCCTGTGGGGCGGTTGCATTATTTGGAGAGTTTCATGCAAAAGTCATGGTTTGTTCTGTTTGCGGTGCTTTTTTTGACTGCCTGCAACGAGAAAGAAGTTGCGACGGGGGATAGTGAAAAGCCGATACGGGGGATAAAAACGTTTCTGGTACAGGATATCGAGCGAGCCACAGTGCGGCGCTTCCCATCCGTATTGCAACCCGCCACAGTCTCAAGCCTGTCTTTTGAAGTAGCCGGGAAATTGAGAGAATTGACTCTGAAAGTTGGTCAGGTGGTTAAGAAAGACGACATAATCGCCGAGATTGACCCAACAACTCTGGAACTGAGAGTGCAAACCAATCAGGCTGCGCTAAAGCAAGCGCAGGCGACTGCAAAAAATGCAGCTGAAAATCTGGCGCGCAAGGAAAAGCTATTGACCAGCGGCACGGTAACGAATTCGTCTGTCGATGATGCGCGCACGAATGCAATAACAACTGCTGCTCAGGCTACCCAGGCAGAAAAAAACCTGGCCACGGCAAGAGAGGATCTGTCAAAAACTACACTGCGCGCGCCTTTTAACGGCATTGTCAATACCTTGAACGGAGAGTCTTTTGCTACCGTTGCAGCCGGTGCTCCAATTGCCACGATGTACGCCACAGATGCGTTTGAGGTTTCTTTTTCAGTCAACTATGAAATTGCCAGCCAACTTACTGTTGGCAAGCCAGCGCTAGTGCGTCTTGCTGACAACCCGAGCATTGTTTTAAAGGCGGTTGTCAGCGAACTCAGCTCCAGGGCCAATACAGTATCATCGTTTCCCGTAGTTATCACAGTTACCGACACCAATGCGGCGATCAAGGCGGGCATGGCTGTAGAAATTTCACTCGAATTCAAGGTAGCCACCGGCCAGGGTTATGCGCTGCCAGCCAGTGCCGCGATCAAGCAAGGACAGATTCAGAAAAGGAACAAGTTGACCGATCCAGCACCACTGGGGGTATATGTATTTGATCCTGATTCCAGCACCGTGAAAAAACGTCTCGTCATGATTGCCGGTGTAAGGGAAAATTCACTTCTTGTTGTTGAAGGGTTGAAGACCG